>DATFOT010000207.1:0-3939 GCA_035265265.1 Aestuariivirgaceae bacterium
TTAGTACGTCGGCTTCGAAACTCTGATCGGAAACCTTGTGGGTCGACATTCGCAACTCCTTCGGGTGAGGGCGGCGGCGCCCCATCGGTGATGAGCGGAACGTAAGGATGCAGCGCAGAAGGGTCAAGAGCGGGGCTCCAGCCTTACACGCGCTTGTGAGCAGCGGCTATGTCATGCCAGGGCCGCATCCATCACCGTCGCAGGCAATTCCATTAGTCTTGGACCCTCCGTCCACAGAAGCGCTGCCCGAACCATCCTGTCGGGATAGAGCTGCGACATCGCGCGGCGATAGAGCGCCAGCTGGCGAATATAGGCAGGATCGGCATTTTCAATGGCGGCGGGCGGAGGACGATTGGTCTTGAAATCAAGAATCAGCACCTCGGCCTGAGTGACGATGAGCCGGTCGATGCGGCCGACGACAGGAAGCTCGCGGCCATCCGCCAGCCGGACATGGGCGGTCAGCGGTATCTCCGCGAGGCTGCCGGATGCGAAGATTCCGCTGAAGGCCGCATCGTTCAAAAGGCGCATCACGGTTGCCACGATCTCCTCACGTGCGGGGGCGGTGAGGTCGTGGCCGGAGTGGGACAAATAGGCACGCGCCCTGTCCTCGCGCGCGGGCGACGGCAGATCGGGCAGCGACTGGAGAAGACGGTGAATGAGAATGCCGCGACGAAAGCGGCCGGCGCCGGCTTCGAGAAGGGGCGAGGTGATCTCCGCCGCGTTGACCCTCTGCGCTGCCCCGGAAGGCGAAAGCCAGATCGCCGCGTTCTCCTCAGCCGCGGGCTGAGTCTCGGCCCAGGACGGCAAGGGTGCGATCGCCGCGGGCAGGCGCGCCGGCCGCGGCGGGGCCGCGGCGGAAGGCTCGGCTGCGAGCCGCTCGTAGCGCAGAAGCGTGCGCCCCTCCGCGTCCATCACCGGCCTGCCGAGCCGCATCAGCGCCGAGCGGATACGGGAATACCAGCAGTCGTCGGAGAGGTCTCTCGCCGATGCGCCGCAGACATATAGGCGATCGGCGGCACGCGTCATGGCAACGTAAAGGAGGCGCTCATGCTCTTCGAGCTGGCGCTGGTGATGCTCGGCACGCATCGCTGCGATCACCTGATGATCGCAGTCGAGCCTGACCCGCCAGAGGGGGACTTCCGCCGTAACGCCGTTGATCTCGACAAGGGGAAACAACAGCTTGGGATGCTTGTTGCGATCGGGAATGGCGCAGGTGTCGGGCAAGAACACGATGTTCGATTCGAGCCCTTTCGCACCATGCACGGTCATGACCCTGATCTCGCCGCTCCCCAGATCCATGTCGCGCTTGATAATCGCGCCGTAATCGGTGAACCAGCCGAGAAAGCTTTGCAGCGAGGGCGCATTTTCCAAATCGTGATCGAGACAGCGGGAGAGAAACTCGCCGATCGGCTCGACGGCTTCCTGGCCGAGGCGCGCGACAATCCTGCTCAGGCCGGCATGCTCGTTGAGAACGCCAGTGAAAAATTCATAAGGGGATTTCCAGCCGGCATCATCCTGCCAGGCCTCGAGCCTTGCCAGAGCGCTGCGATAAGGCTGGCCGTCTGCCACCGCCTGTCGCAGACGCTGCCACAGGGTTTGCCGTCCTCGCGCATGGGCCAGCGCGAAAAGATCGTCATCATCGATGATCCTGCCGTCGTCGCGCTGCAGAAGAGGGCTTTTCAGCACGCACGCCAGCATCTGATCATCCTGCGGCAGGAGGGCAACATGGCCCAGCGCAACCAGGTCCATCACCGCGATATGGGTGGTGAGCTCGAGACGGTCAGCGCCCGCGACGGGAAGGTTTTCGAGTTTCAGGGCGCGCACGAGCTCGTCCATCAGGGTCGTGCGGCTGCGCAGCAGAATAAGGATATCGGAGGGCTGAACGGGTCGGCCGCGCGCTTCGAGCATCTCGCCGTCATCGATCCATTTGCGGATCGTGCGGGCAATGCGCCGGGCGAGCCGCCGGCGTGGATGTTTGGAAAGAGTCCAGTTCAAAGGTGCGCGCCAGGGATCGCGCTCAACCTCTTCCTCGCCCGCTTCCAGCGGCCACAGCTCGACCAGGCCTGAAGCTTCGGTGCGAAAGGCTTCGTGGGTTTCGGAGGTGAAAACCGCATCGACCGCGGCCAAAACCTCGGCGGTCGAGCGGAATGATACGGTGAGAGGCACTTGTTCCATCCGGCTGCCGGCAGCTTCGATGCGCTTGGCAAAATAATCGCGCATGGAACGAAAGAACCGAGGATCGGCGCCCTGAAAGCTGAAGATCGACTGCTTCTCGTCGCCGACGGCGAACAGGCTGCGCAAGAGCTGGCCGCGGGCACCGGCACCGGCAAAAAAATCCTCGATGAGATTCTGGATGATTTGCCACTGCTCGCGGCTGGTGTCCTGTGCCTCATCGATCAGCAGGTGGTCGATGCCGGCATCGAGCTTGTAAAGCACCCAGCCGCGGTGCGCGAGGCTTCCAAACAGATTGAGGGATTTCACGATGAGGTCGTCGTAGTCATAAGCGCCGAGGGCGCGCTTGGCACTCTCATAGCTGGCGATGATCCCGGCGCCGAGATGGATGAGAGCGGTGGAGGCCTCCACGACGACCGCGGCACGATGTTGCTCGAAAAACGGACATAGGCGCCGGCATTCCGATTTGAGAAAATCGCCTGCCTGCGGATCGCTCCTGGCAAGTTTCGCCGGGGGGAAATTCTTTCGCGGCTCCCCCTTGGTCAGAAAGATCCCATTGAGGCATGCGAGCGCGGATTCAGCCGTGTCCTCAGCAAGCATTTTCAGGATGGCGGCAGAGATCTTCAGTGCGCTGTTGCCAAGCCGTTCCAGGCTCATGGCAGCACCGGCATAGGCCTGGCGATCCATGCCGGCGACGGCGGCTGCGGCAATTGCGGCAGGTGTCGCGCCAGGGGATAGGCCGAGCGCGGTTTCAAGCGCGGCGCGGCAAGCACGCTCATCGCCGAACTGAAGAGCGGCGAGCGGGTTTTTCAGCAATTCCATGAGCAGTTCATCGAATTGCTGGGCACCGGCATAACGCACGAGGGTGCGGATGGCGTGCCCCTCGGCAGTATTTTCCAGATCACCCGCCAAAATCGATTTGCGGGCAGCCTGGAGAAGCTGGGCGGCGGTCTGCTCGTCGAGGACGGAGAAACCCGGGACGACGCCCGCTTCCAGCGGAAAGCGCTGCAACAGCCGTTCGCAGAAGGCGTGGATCGTCTGGATCTTCAAGCCGCCCGGAGCATCGAGGGCGCAGGCGAACAGCGTGCGGGCACGGCTGAGCGACACGGTGCCGGCGATATCGCCGGCAAGCGCCTCAATACGATTGCGGAGGGCGGCATCATCGAGCGTGGCCCATTCGCCGAGATCGTTGAAGAGGCGGCGTGACATTTCAGCAGCGGCGGCGTTGGTGAAGGTGAGGCACAAGATGCGCTCGGGCGGATGGTCTTCGAGCAGCAGGCGCATCACCCGATGGACGAGAACATGGGTCTTGCCGCAGCCGGCATTGGCCGCCACCCAGGCGGAGACGCCGGGGTTCGCGGCACGGCGCTGCGGACCGTCGGATGTGATCGGCCGTATGACGTTCAACGGATCACCTCATCATTTGCGCTGAACAGCCATTCACGGGTGCGCGCAAGATGATCGCAATCGCCCGGCACCGAACGCCGCTCCTCGTCGTAAAGCGGGACATAAGGCGTTTGCACGGACGCATACTCCCCCAGCAGCCGAGACAGGCCAGCGATGGCATCGCTTGCCAGCGCATCGGGTTCGCGCCGGCTGGCCTGGACTATTTCGCCCGGCACCTGTCCGCCCGACAAGCGGATGAACAGCAGCTCGGAAACCTTGGCGGGCGCAATGCCGGAGAAGGCCCCAGCGCCTGCTAGCCAAGCCTCGAGCGGCAGCTGCGGCGCCTTGCCGTTGTCGACGGCTTTCTGGGTTGGCGGCTGG
>DATFOT010000208.1:0-3616 GCA_035265265.1 Aestuariivirgaceae bacterium
AAGCTCAACATCGTGAAGCTCGATTCTGATGGCGTGGCCTGCGCTAAAGCACAAGGTGCCAAGATCCCTACTACCAAGATGTTTGATTGCGCCGGCAAGCCGATCGGCATTGTCAAATTTGTCTGGCCGGGCATGAAGGACAAATGGCCGGCAGCCTACAAATTCCTCAAGGCGTTTCAAATGACCAATGAGTGGCAAGGCCCGATGGCCAAGCAAGTAGAGATCGAAGGCCAAAAACTCGAAGACGTGGCGAAGAAGTGGGTGGATGCCAACGAGGCGGCTTGGAAGCCCTGGGTCGAGCAGGCAACGAAGTAAGGATCAACAAATGTGCCGGCGGCCGAAAGAACGTCCACCGGTACTTTGTCCTGCGGTTGGCAAATGAATGGCAGCCCGATTCTCGAGTGTCGACAATTGTGGAAGGTCTATGGGCCCAATGCTGCCGAAGCACTGAAAATGACAAGTGGTCTCGGCGCCGCTGAAGCGGCCGCCGAGCTTCGCCGTCGAAATTACGTCGGTGCAGTTTGCGATGTTACGCTCTCTGTCGGGCTCGGAGAGACATTCGTGATCATGGGCTTATCGGGCTCTGGAAAGTCGACCGTAATCCGCTGTTTGTCGCGGCTCCTCGAACCCACGGCCGGCGAGATTCGCATCGAGGGCCAGGATCTCCTTTCACTGACCGAAGCGCAGCTTATCGAGCTGCGCCGGCACAAGATGGGTATGGTATTCCAGCATTTCGGCCTTCTGCCACACATGTCAGTGCTGGACAATGTGGCCTATCCACTGCGGGTGCAGGGTGTACCGCGAGCGGACCGTGAGCGACGTGCTCGCGAGGTCATCGAGCTCGTCGGACTCAACGGCCGGGAGGCAGCCTATCCGCGCGAGCTGTCTGGTGGCATGAAGCAGCGTGTGGGTATCGCTCGCAGCCTGGCAGTGAAACCTGCGATCTGGTTCCTAGATGAACCGTTCAGCGCTCTTGATCCGCTCATACGCCGACAAATGCAGGAGGAATTCCTGAGGCTGCAAGCGGTTCTGAAGAAAACCATTATTTTCATTACGCACGATTTCCTCGAAGCTCTACGGCTCGCAGACCGCATTGCCATCATGCGCGATGGCCGGATCGTGCAAGTCGGGCGGCCTTCGGAGCTGGTACTCAGACCAGCCGACGACTACGTGGCCGAGTTCACTCGGGACGTCCCCCGGGAGAAGATCGTTACGGCTGCGGATGTGATGGAGCCCGCGCGTGAAAATCTGGATCTGGATCAGCCGGTGCCGGCGGATATGCCAATCGAGTCCATCCTTCCCCGCTTCGTGGGTCGCACACAACCACTTGCGGTTTGCGATCAGCAAAACAGAATCTTGGGACAGATCAGTATCGACCAGGTGCTGTCCGTGTTGACGCCTGCCTGCGATTCGCGCTCATGAGCAGCATTGAAGGCACCGCTGCACCAGCAGATCATATCCCGGCGCCGCTGCGCACCTGGCCCTGGGTGCTCAGCCTTGCCGCGGTCGCTCTGATCTTCACTGTTGACGCCTTGAACCTTTCGTTTGAGCCGCCGCAGGCGCTCGTGCCTTTCGCCGTCTGGGTACTGGCAGCCACAGAGTGGTTCACTGCAAATTTTCGCACGCTATTTCGGGCGATCACTTGGTTGCTGACAGGTCCGCTCGGCATCGTACGAAGCGTTCTCGACTGGCTGGCTTGGCCCTCGATTATCGTGCTCGTCTCGTCCCTAGGCTTTGCCGCGCGAGGGCTGAGACTCGCCTTGTTCGGCGCCTTGGCCATCCTGTACATCGTCGTCACTGGGTATTGGGAGAAGACAGCGGTGACGCTGTCACTCGTCGCCGTCGCGGTCCCGCTTTCGATCTTGATAGGTCTCTTCGGAGGCATTCTTGCCTTCCGCTCCCTCAGTGCACGCCGCGTGATCTCACCAATTCTTGATTTGATGCAAACGATTCCGACTTTTGCCTATCTCATTCCCATTCTAGCCTTGTTCGGCATAGGACCTGTCGTCGGCATGATTGCGAGCGCGCTCTTTGCCATACCACCCATGGTCCACAACGTCGCTCTGGCTCTAGCCCGCGCAGATCCTGAAATGATTGAAGCCGCCAAAATGTCCGGCTCGACAGATCGGCAGCTCCTGTGGTGGGTCATGTTGCCTTCTGCGATGCGCACTATTCTAATTGGTGTGAACCAGACCGTCATGGCCAGTTTGAGCATGGTCGTCATTGCTTCCATGGTAGGGGGTGTGGACGACATCGGAATCGAAGTCTTCCAGTCAATGAAGCAGGCAAAGTTCGGCGAGAGTTTGCTGGCGGGACTAGTCATCGCGTTGATCGCCATTTTGATGGATCGGATCTCCCGGGCATTTGCGGAGAAGAGTTTGGATTCCTTCGCCGGCAGTCCCCCGAATTTATTTTGGTTCAGCGTTCTGTTAGGGGTACTGCTTTTTCAAGGGCTTGCCTATTTCGTGCCGGTGATTGCCACTTACCCCGAAAGCTGGGTTATCCAGCTTGCGCCTGCTCTGAATGCCGCTTTGCAGTGGCTTACCATCGCCATTTTTCCGATTACCTCCGCCATCAAGACTTGGATCATTTTCGTGGTGCTGCTCCCCCTCAAAATAGGTTTCTCTGACAGCGTCAGGCCGAACTTTTGGGGCTTCGAGATGAGCCCGCGGATAACTCTGTTTTTTGCACTCATCACCGCCGCGCTAACGGTCATGAGTTGGCGTTTCGCGGGGCCGAAGGTCGCGCTGGCAACGGCTGTCGGGGCAACTCTTTACTACTCCGGAACCACGGGTGTGCCTTGGCCCGCCATGGGAGCGCTTTTTGTTGCGCTTGGATATCTCGCCGGCGGATTGCGCGTTGCGATTCTCGCTGCTCTAGGCGCCCTTTTCATTCTTGTTACAGGGTCATGGACGAATGCCATGATCTCAATTCAGCTCACTATGGTAGGAGTGATTTTCTCTTTCCTAATCGGAACGGCCATCGGCATAAGGGCAGCTCTCGATGGCCGCGTTTCCGCGGTTGTGTCGCCAATATGTGACACCTTGCAGACCATGCCGATATTCGTTTTTCTCATTCCGGCGGTGATGGTGTTTCTAGTCGGCGAGTTCACTGCTCTGATCGCTATTATCATGTATGCAATTGTGCCCTCGATCCGCTACACGGAGCACGGGATGAGAAGCGTCCCAGTCGAGATTGTGGAGGCGGCGCGCATGATGGGTGCCTCACGCCGCCAGCTCTTGTGGCAAGTCCAGCTTCCAGTTGCAGCGCCAGAGATTGCGCTCGGCCTCAATCAAACAATAATGATGGCACTCGCGATGGTGATCGTCGCCTCACTGGTTGGCGCGCAGGGCCTGGGCTCGGACGTCATGGTGGCCTTGAGCCGCGCCGATCCGGGCCGAGGACTTGTCGCAGGGTTGTGCGTTGCCCTGATCGCCATCGTTGCCGACCGAATCCTTCAAGCGTGGGCCACGACACGTAAGAAGGCACTCGGTCTTGAGTGATACTATCATTGAAATTGAAAATTTCTGCTTGCGGGGCCGGCTATCCCAGGGCCCGTGGGGTCCGCCCTATGGTTTCGTCGTCAAGATTACGACAAAGGACGGGATTGTAGGTT
>DATFOT010000209.1:0-7214 GCA_035265265.1 Aestuariivirgaceae bacterium
CCGCATAATCGTCGACAATATCGAGCTGACCAACGACCTCAAGCGCATCGACGAGGTTCGGCGGGAGGTCGGCATGGTGTTCCAGCACTTCAACCTGTTTCCGCATCTCACCGTCATGGAAAACTGCACGCTGGCGCCGATCTGGGTTCGCAAATTGCCGAAATCCGCGGCCGAGGAGGCGGCAATGACCTATCTCAAGCGCGTCAAGATTCCAGAGCAAGCGAGAAAATATCCAGGCCAGCTTTCGGGCGGCCAACAGCAGCGCGTCGCCATTGCCCGCGCGTTGTGCATGAACCCGCGCATCATGCTTTTCGATGAGCCCACTTCCGCGCTCGATCCCGAAATGATCAAGGAGGTGCTGGAGGTCATGGTCGATTTGGCGGAGAGCGGCATGACCATGCTGTGCGTGACGCATGAAATGGGTTTCGCCCGCCAGGTCGCCAACCGCGTCATCTTCATGGATCAGGGCCAGATCGTCGAGCAGAACACGCCCGAGCTGTTCTTCTCACAGCCGCGCAGTGAGCGCACCAAGCTGTTCTTGAGTCAGATCCTGCATTGAACCGATGTGCGTGCTACGCGATGCCCTTGTCGGCGAGCATCTGCTTGAGCTCTCCCGACTGGAACATCTCGGTGATGATGTCGCAGCCGCCGACGAACTCGCCCTTTACATAAAGCTGCGGGATCGTGGGCCAATTGGCATAGGCCTTGACGCCCTGGCGCAGCTCGTCGCTCTCGAGAACGTTGATGCCCTTGAAGGGCACGCCGACGTGATTGAGTATCTGAACGACGCGGCCCGAGAAGCCGCACATCGGGACGTCGGGGGTGCCCTTCATGAACAGCACGACGTCGTTCGACTTCACCTCTTTGTCGATGACCTGATTAATTTGAACCATGAATTTTGCCTTTCCTAATCTTTCGGCGGGCTGGTCTGCAGAGCGAGGGCGTGCAGCTCACCACCCATCCTGCCCTGAAGCGCCTGATAAACCATCTGGTGCTGCTGCACTCGCGTCTTGCCGCGGAATGCAGCCGAAACGATCGTCGCGGCATAATGATCGCCATCTCCCGCGAGATCGCGAATTTCGACCTCGGCATCGGGCAAAGCCTGCCGAATCAAAGACTCAATCGACCGCGCGTCCATAGCCATAATCGTGCTGCCTATGCCTGCATGAAGGCCGGAAACCAGGCCTCATGCACATTCCTAAGGTCCTCCAAGGATATAGACGCCGGGGCACCGACAATCAATGATCCGCCTGTCACAACCCCGAGCCTTGACACCGCGATAGATTTCGCCGGCCCCTCCGCGAGGATCCCATCGGCATCGCCGGGCCGGCAGGTGATCACATAGCGCGCCTGGTCTTCGGCAAAAAGGGCGAGATGGTCGAGGCGGCCGGCGGAGGAGAGATCGGCGCCACGCCTGCCGGCCAGTGCCATCTCCGCCACGGTAACGAACAGGCCGCCGTCGGAAATATCGTGACAGGCAGTCGCCCGATGCGACCTGATGAGCGCGCGGACAAAGTCGCCATTGCGCTTCTCGCGCCCTAGATCGACCGAGGGCGGCGGGCCTTCCTCGCGCCCATGGATTTCCTTCAGATAAATCGACTGACCCAGATGCGAGCCGTGTCCGCCTATCATCAGAACAACCTCGCCGTCGTTCTTGAAGGCGAGGGTCGCCATCGTGGAGAGATCCGGGATGAGGCCGACACCGCCGATGGCGGGGGTGGGCAGAATGGCCCTGCCGTGGGTCTCATTGTAAAGCGAGACATTGCCCGACACGATCGGAAAGGAAAGCGCACGGCATGCTTCGCCAATGCCGCGCACCGCCATGACGAATTGACCCATGATCTCGGGCCGCTCGGGATTGCCGAAATTGAGATTGTCCGTCACCGCGACGGGGTCGGCACCGACCGCGGTAAGATTCCGCCAGCATTCCGCTACCGCCTGCTTGCCGCCTTCGAAGGGGTCGGCTTCGACATAACGCGGGGTCACATCGACCGAGGCAGCCAATGCCTTGCCGCTGTTGCCCAAACGCAGGACAGCAGCATCGCCGCCCGGCACCTGCGCCGTGTTGGACATGATCAGGTGATCATATTGCTCCCATACCCAGCGGCGTGAGCAGATATCGGGCGAGCCCATAATCGTGAGCATGGCAGCCCGGAGATCGTTTGGGGCGGGTATTTCTTGGGAATCGAAAGGCCTTGGTTTGGCGGGAACCAGCCACGGCCGGTCATATTCCGGCGCCTGGTCGCCAAGGTCCTTGATCGGCAGGTCGGCCATGAGGGCGCCCTGGTGCTTCACGACGAAGCGGAGGGTATCGGTGGTGTGTCCCACCACAGCGAAATCGAGCCCCCATTTGCGAAAGATCGCCTGGGCAAGCTGCTCCTTCTCGGGCTTGAGAACCATGAGCATGCGTTCCTGGCTTTCCGACAGCATCATCTCATAGGCCGTCATGCCTCCTTCGCGGCACGGCACCTTGTCGAGATCCAGCTCGATGCCGAGATCGCCCTTCGCGCCCATCTCCACCGCCGAGCAGGTCAGGCCTGCTGCACCCATGTCCTGGATAGCGACCACGCAATCACCGTGCATGAGCTCGAGACATGCCTCGAGCAGGCATTTTTCGGTGAAAGGATCGCCCACCTGAACCGTCGGGCGCTTTTCCTCTGCGGCATCGCCGAATTCGGCCGAAGCCATTGTGGCGCCGTGAATGCCGTCGCGCCCCGTCTTGGCGCCGAGATAGACCACAGGAAGACCGATGCCTTCGGCCTTGGAGTAAAAAATCCGATCGGTCCTGGCGAGGCCGATCGCCATGGCATTGACCAGAATGTTGCCATTGTAGCGCGGGTGGAAATTCACCTCGCCGCCGACCGTCGGCACGCCAAAGGAATTTCCGTAACCGCCGATGCCGGCGATGACGCCCGCTACGAGATGCCGGGTCTTCGGGTGATCCGGGGCGCCGAAGCGCAAGGCATTGAGTGCCGCGATAGGCCTTGCCCCCATGGTGAAGACGTCGCGCAGGATACCTCCGACGCCGGTGGCCGCCCCCTGATAGGGCTCTATGAAGGAAGGATGGTTATGGCTTTCCATCTTGAAAATGATGGCATCGCCATCGCCGAAATCGACCACGCCGGCGTTCTCGCCCGGTCCTTGAATAACGCGGGAGCCGGTGGTCGGCAGGGTCTTGAGCCATTTCCTGGAGGATTTATACGAGCAGTGCTCGTTCCACATGGCAGAGAAAATGCCAAGCTCGGTGATCGTCGGCTCGCGGCCGATGAGCTTCACGATGCGCTGATATTCTTCCGGCTTCAGCCCATGGTCGGCGACCAGGCCGGGGGTAATCTTGGCGACAGCCGGCTTCACGCCGCCTCCTTCAGGCTTTCGAACAGCGGCCGGCAGTCGGCTGCACCGTGCAGAGGCTCGATCATATTCTCGGGATGCGGCATCATGCCGATGATATTGCCCCCCTCGTTCATGATGCCGGCGATATCGTTGGCTGCACCGTTCGGATTGGAATTCTCCGCATATCGGAAAACGATCCGGCCTTCGCCTTCCAGGCGCTTGAGGGTATCGGGAGCGGCCACGTAATTTCCCTCCCCATGGGCCACAGGGCAGCGCAGGATGGCTCCGGGAGACAGGCGGCTGGTGAAAAAAGTCCGACTGTTCTCGACCTTCAGCTTCACCTGCCGGCAGACGAATTTCAGCTCGGAATTGCGCATCAAGGCGCCTGGCAGGAGACCTGCCTCGGTGAGGATTTGAAAGCCGTTGCAGATGCCTAGGATCCTCACGCCTCTCGCCGCCTTGGCTCGCATGTCGGTCATAATGGGAGAATGCGCCGCAATGGCACCGCAGCGGAGATAGTCGCCATAGGAAAACCCGCCAGGGATGACCACGAGGTCGACATCGGGTAAAGAGTGCTCGCCATGCCAAACACTCACCGGCTCAACGCCGGTGACGGTTGTCAGTGCATGGATAATGTCGCGATCGCGGTTGATACCCGGAAAGACGACGACTGCCGATTTCATGCGAGTTCGATGTCGTAATTTTCGATTATGGTATTGGCCAGGAGCTTCTCGCACATCGACCTGATCTGCGATCTGGCTTTTTCCGCATCGGTTTCGGTCATCTCCAGCTCGATATATTTTCCCTGCCTGACATTCTCCACGCCGGTGAAACCAAGCGAGCCGAGCGCGCCTTCGATGGCCTTGCCTTGAGGATCGAGCACGCCTTTCTTCAGCGTGATCCTGATCTTCGCCTTCATGTCAGTCAGTTTTCACCAGCTTTGGCTTAGGACGCTCCGGCAGCTCACCGTCGCTGAGGATGCCAAGCCTACGGGCTACGTCTTGATAGGCTTCCACGAGGCCGCCGAGGTCGCGGCGGAAGCGGTCCTTGTCGAGCTTGTCGTTGGTTTTCATGTCCCACAGGCGGCAGGAGTCAGGGCTGATTTCGTCGGCGAGCACGATGCGCATCATCTCGCCCTCATAGAGGCGGCCGAATTCCAGCTTGAAATCTACGAGGCGGATGCCGATGCCCAAGAAAAGACCGGAAAGGAAGTCGTTGATCCGGATGGCCAGTGCCATGATGTCGTCGATTTCCTGGGGGGTGGCCCAGCCGAAGGCCGTCACATGCTCTTCGGAAACCATGGGATCGCCCAGCTCATCATTCTTGTAATAGAACTCGATGATCGAGCGGGGCAGGGCGGTGCCTTCGGTCAGCCCCAGCCGCTTGGCGAGCGAGCCCGCGGCAACATTGCGCACGACGACCTCGAGCGGAATGATCTCCACGGCGCGGATCAGCTGCTCGCGCATGTTCAGGCGCTTCAGGAAATGGGTCGGCACGCCAATGTCGTTGAGCTTGGAAAAGATCAGCTCGGAAATGCGATTGTTGAGAACCCCTTTGCCGTCGATGACTTCCTTTTTCTGATTGTTGAAGGCCGTCGTATCATCCTTGTAATGGACGATCAGGGTGCCGGGCTCGGGACCTTCGTAAAGGATCTTGGCCTTGCCCTCGTAGACACGGGTGCGGCGCTGGTTCATGTATTTCGTCCTTCCTCAAACCTCATCCGACCGCCCGGGCCCCTAAGGGACCCGGCGGTGGTAAAAGCTGGCATTTCGCGGAGGTTTCAATCGCCTATCGCCTCTAGCATGAGAAGAATAGTGGAGCTTCCGGGGCGAAACAACCTTGTCCGACCTCTCCAGATGAAGGGATCAACAGGGCCAGTTCAATACGCCATTTGCCGCATGGTAAGGAGATTGTGGACAGTTTCAGCAGTTGATTTGACGGGCGGGCGCGGCTATCTGTGCGCGCAAGCCTCAATTCGGAGCGATTTCAAGGAGCAACTGCCTTATGACGACGTTCGACAAGCGAAAAGAGGGCTTCGAAAGCAAGTTTGCACATGACGAAGAACTGCGCTTCCGGGCGACTGCCCGGCGAAACCGGCTGCTGGGGCTCTGGGCAGCCGAAAAGCTAGGCCTGGAGGGGGAGGAGGCAGATGCCTATGCCCGTTCGGTCGTTGCTGCGGATTTTGCCCTTCCTGGCGATGAGGACGTTTTCCAAAAGATTAGAGTCGATTTCGACGCAAAGAATGTCCAGCAATCCGACCATCAGATCCGCCGGACCATGGACGAGTTAATGGGGAAGGCCGTCGAGCAGATTCAGAGCGTCCAGAAGTAGCGTCCCGGGCGGCGCGGTACGGGGTTTGACCCCCGGCGCGGGTTAAGCGACACTTCACCCGAACGGTGGAAAGACGCTGGAGCATGGATCAAAAGAGTTCAGTGTCGGTCGAGCGCGAGGCGGCTCTCGAGAAACTCGTCGATCTGTGCCTTGCGGCGGCTCCCCTCAGCGTCCTCAGCGATAAATACTTCACCCATACATCGCGCATCGTTGCCGCGCACGGCGATGTGGAAGTGACCTATGCCGTCTTCATGCGCCGGCGGGTGATCGCCGCGATGGAACCCGCCGAGCGTCTCGTGCAGCGGCTGGTGCCGGAAGCCTGGGTGCGGCGATTCTTCGCCGAAGGCGATCTCGTGCCCTCGGAAGTGAAGATGATGGAGATCACCGGCCCTATGTCCCGGCTCTCGGAAATCGAAACGCTGCTCTTGCAGAAAATCGGCTTCCCATGCGTTTCGGCCAATAACGCCTATGAAATGTGCCTGGCGATTCCGCACTCGGAATTCCTCGACATGCATGCGAGGCACGGGAGCGGAGCGGACATGAATCTCCTTTGCGCCTATGGCGCATCCATCGGCTCGGAAGCGGCAAAACGGAAGAACCCGCAAGTGAAGGGCTTCGTCGGTTCGTCGCAGGATCTCACCGCGCCGTTCTTCGGCAGCGAGAAGGGCAAGGGAACGATGCCGCATGCCCTCGTGGGCTATACTGGCGGAGACGTGGTGAAGGCTCTGAAGCTTTTCGCCGAAACGATCGGCGAGGCGACGGTGCTGACCGCGCTCGTCGACTACACCGGCCATGAAATATCCGATTCACTGCGTTGCGCGCGGTGGTTCTATGAGGAGGAGCAGCTCCACCGCCAGGGCAAGACGTTCGGCATTCGCCTGGATACGCATGGCGGGCGCTTCGCCGAAGGGCTCGACTACGAGAAATCGGTTGAGATCGTCGGCGAGTGGCTGAAGGTGGCCGGCGAATACAATATCGTGGAACGCGTTTTGGGACAGCGGGCCTTCCAGCTCGATCCAACCAATATATTGGTCGACAAGGTGCGCCGCATCCTGTTCGGCAAGGGGGTGTCGGTGGCTTCCATCATCCATGTCCGCCGGGCGCTGGACGAGGCAGGATTTCGCGAGGCGCGCATCGTCGGCTCATCGGGATTCGACCCGCAGAAATGCCAGGTAATGGGCGCTGCTAATGCGCCGCTCGACATGGTGGGAACGGGAAGCTTCCTGCCGGCGACACTCGCGGAGACCTATGCAACGGCGGATATCATCGCCTATAGCGGCGAGCGGCTCGTAAAAATCGGCCGCGAGTTTCTGTTCGATTGAAATATTTAGGGCATTGAGGAAACCTATGTACGTCGCTTGCGTTGTGTGTAGCGACGGCAGTTTCGTGCTTCTTTCGCTCGATTAAGAATCACATTGGTTAATTCTGCCCAGAGTTACTGCAATGCCCACCGTTGTTGTCTCCCTTGCTATTCCATGTTTGGCGGCTTTGCTTCTTACTACGGAGGCGGCTCTCGCCAGCGTCGTCGCAAATATCGACATTTCGCGGCA
>DATFOT010000210.1:0-4234 GCA_035265265.1 Aestuariivirgaceae bacterium
GAATGTTGCGCTGGTCGGAGCGGGTATTGAGCGCCTCGACCGTGGCTTTATCCAAGCGCCCGGTCTGCTTCAGCTTGCGCGAGGCCTGAAACGCCTTAAGCGCTGCGGACAGTTTCCGGTCGAGGGTCCTCGCCAGCACCTCATCGGCAGCGCCTGCATCGGGAGCATTGGCGGTTTCTTCTATCCAGGCCAGCGAATCGTCGACGCTGAGGAGGCCGAGCTTCACCATGCGCTCGCGAACCAACGGCACGCGCGCATCGCGGGCACCCGGTTTCACGGTCTCGCCCTTGGGAATGGACTGCTGATTGCTCTCCGCGAGCTTTGCCCGCAGTTCGGAAAGGGATGCCCTCATCGTACGATATGCGGCGTGCTGCGGACGCAGCGAGGAGAGGTAGAGATCGGGGAGGCGACGGTATGAAAGCTCGTAGAGAGCGCGGCCGAGATCGAGGGCCGGAGGACTAACATCATAATAGCCGGATAGTTTTTTCGGGATGATGCGGCCGCTGTAAACATGTTCGGCGTAGCGCATGGCCATTGCGGTCATGGCGATATCGAGACGGGCGAGTGCCGGGACCTGGCCCTTGAATATGCTGCCGTCATCGCTGAACGAGCCCAGGGTGGGCGGCATGTAGTCGAGCGGTATCAACCCCTCGGATTCGGCGTCGGCGAGCAGGGCAAGGACGCGCCGTGATTTTGCAGTCAAGCCTTCGGAACTGACCCAAAGCGGCTCGAATCCATTGAGCCGGTAAAAATTGATAATGGCATCGCGCTGCTCCGCCGTAACGCTTAACGGGCTTTCCGGCACGCGCATCTCATAGAGGATCGCCGAGGCAATGGCATGAGCCGGCTTTGGCGCTTCCAACTTGGGATTGCTCAGGGCCACAAGCTTGGCCGGGCGGTAAATTCCAAAACCATCGTCGGGGGATTTGGGCTTGCCCTGGACAATCGGTAAATCCGGCTCCGGATCGAAATTTTCGAAGAAATCGAAAAAACGATTCCTTCGGCGCTCATAGGCGCGCTTGTTCCTGCGCTGATCGAACAGCCGTGACTTGCGCTCGAAAAAGAACGGATTGGGGTCCTCGACCTCTCCGGAACTGAAATTCCTATCCTGCGCGCGCTTAAAGGCGCTGTTGCTCAGCCAAGAATCGTTGCTTCCGGCAGCGGCGGGAGGGCTTGACGCACCGAGCCCGACAAGTCCGGCAATTCCAAAAACATGCCAAAAAGACGCCTTCATGGCCGCACTCCCCACTCCTGTGTGAACCTATTGTCCTCTTTGGCCACACGCAATAAGAGGCGCTGGTAATGGTTCTGATACCAGCGTGATGTTACATTTTGGCCTCATCCAGCCCCATGTCGCGCATCTTACGATACAAGGTCGAACGGCCGATACCCAACTTGCGCGCGACTTCGGACATCTGTCCCCTGTAGCGGTTGAGGGCGAGGCGAATCATATCAGCCTCGATTTCCTCCAGCTTACGAATATGTCCGCCTTCCGTCACTGCCGGAATGCCGATCGCCACGCCGTCCTTTATCACGGTGCCGGCCAGAATCGGCTGTTCGGAGCCGATCATCGCTCCGGGGCCGGAGGGCAGTTCCCGTTTCGCGAGCAGCGGTGCAGGCGGGATCTTGACCTCATAGCCCTGGACCAGGGCGGCGATCTGGGGGAAATCCTCGATCGCAAGCCGGTCGCCCTCGCAGAGCACGATAGCGCGAAATATGGTGTTCTCGAGCTGGCGGACATTGCCGGGCCAGCCATAGGCTTTGAGCATTTCGAGGGCCTGGGGCGCGATGCCATGGATCTTCCGGCGTTCCTCAGCTGCGAAGCGCGTGATGAAGTGTTCGACGAGCTCGGCGATGTCCTCGGGGCGCTGGCGCAGCGGAGGAACGAGGATCGGATACACATTCAGGCGGTAATAGAGATCCTCGCGAAACTGGCCCTGCTTGACCATTTCGATCATGTCGCGGTTCGTCGCCGAAATCAGCCGAAGGTTCACCTTCACGGGCCGCTTGGAGCCGACGGGATCGATTTCGCCCTCCTGGACGGCGCGAAGAAGCTTGACCTGCATGTCCAGCGTGAGCTCCGCCACTTCATCGAGGAACAGAGTACCGCCATCGGATTCCTGGAATTTTCCGAGATGCTTCCCCGTCGCTCCGGTGAACGATCCCTTCTCGTGGCCGAACAGGATGCTTTCGACCAAATTGGCCGGAATGGCACCGCAGTTGACGGCGATGAACTGCCGGCCGCGGCGGTCACTCTCGCCATGGACAGCCCGGGCGATCATTTCCTTGCCGACGCCCGATTCACCTTCGATCAGCACGGGGATGGAAGACTGGGCGGCCCGCTTGCCCAGCCGGACAACATTGGCCATGGCGGCGCTCGAGGCGATCAGGTCGGGAAAGGTCAGAATGCCTCCGGCCTTGGCGTTGAGGCGCTTCACCTCTTCGGTAAGGGCGGTGACTTTCAGCAAGTTCTGGATCGATACCTTGAGCCGTTCCTGCGATATCGGCTTGACGACGAAATCATCCGCACCGGCGCGCATGGCGCGGACTACCGTCTCGATCGACCCCTGGGCGGTCTGGACGATAACCGGGAGGCCGGGCTGTGCACGTTCAAGAAACTGCAGCCCGTCCATGCCGGGCATCACCAGATCGAGAATGATCAGCTCGATGCCCGAGGATTGCGGGCCTTGCAAAATCTCCAGCGCCCTGGCGCCGCCATCGACGGCAAGGGCGCTCAGGCCGAGGCGTTTGATCATTTCCTCGAGGATGCGCCTCTGGGCGGGATCGTCATCGATAATCAGAACACGTGGGGCCATTTCGGTCGGTCGTCCAGATCGGATGCTTGAGATGTCGGTCGAGCCCCGGGCGGGGTCCCAAAATGTGACAGCTAACCGTAAAGAGGACCTTAAGAGCCCATTACAATTGGCACATTCCCGCGGGCGGCGAAGCTTGCAGGGCGGCAGCGTTGTGTCCATATGAGTGAAGTTGCGGGGCATCAATTAACGAGTCCGAAGGAGTTGCAATGTCGGTAACCAGGCAGAGCTTGGGTGATTTGCCCGAGTGGGATTTGAGCGACCTCTATGAAAGCGGCCAGTCCGCCAGCTTCGAGGCCGATCTCAGACGCGCCCAAGAGATGGCCAAGGATTTCGCCTCGAGCTATGAGGGCAAGCTCGCCGACCTTGCCGGCGAGGCGGAAGGCGGCGCCCGGCTGGCCGAGGCCATCAGGAATTACGAGGCGCTCGATGAGATTCTCGGCCGCCTCGGCTCCTATGCGCAGCTCTACTATGTGGGCGATACGACCGATCCGGCGCGAGCCAAATTTTTCGGCGATACGAGCCAGAAGCTGAACGACATCGGCACGGGGCTGCTGTTCTTCGAACTGGAGCTCAACCGCGTCGACGATGCGGCAATGAGCAAGGCGCTCATGGCGCCGGAGTTCAGGCGCTATGAACCATGGATCACCGACCTGAGGAAGGAACGTCCTTATCAGCTCGACGATCGCAGCGAAAAGCTGTTCCATGAAAAATCGCTCACGGGCTATGCCTCATGGAACCGGCTGTTCGACGAGACCATGGCCTCGTTGCGGTTCACCGTGGAGGGTGAAGAGCTCACGATCGAGCCGACGCTCAACCTGCTCATGGATCCGGAAGAGGCAAAGCGCCGGGCGGCGGCGGAAGCCATGGCGAAAATCTTTGGTGGAAATCAGCGGCTTTTCACGCATATCACCAACACGCTGGCCAAGGACAAGGAAATCTCCGACCGCTGGCGCGGATTCAAGGACGTGGCCGATGCGCGGCATCTGTCGAACAGGGTCGAACCGGAGGTCGTTGCCGCCCTGGTATCGGCGGTAAGAACGTCTTATCCGCGCCTGTCGCACCGTTATTATGCGCTCAAAGCAAAGTGGTTCGGCAAAGAGAAGCTCGATCATTGGGACCGCAATGCGCCGGTGCCGGCGGAGGACACGAGAATAGTGCCATGGCGGGAAGCCCGCGACATCGTGCTGAACGCCTATGGTGGCTTCGATGAGCGCATGTCGGGAATTGCCGAGCAGTTCTTCACCAAGCGATGGATTGATGCGCCTGTCAGGCCCGGAAAGACACCTGGCGCCTTCGCCCATCCCACGGTGCCGTCGGTGCACCCTTACGTGCTGCTCAATTATATGGGCAAGACGCGCGACGTGATGACGCTGGCGCATGAGCTCGGACATGGCGTTCATCAGGTGCTGGCGGGGGAA
>DATFOT010000211.1:0-3767 GCA_035265265.1 Aestuariivirgaceae bacterium
GCGGAAAGATCTGCCTGCAGACCGGCGGCGCCTCCGCGGCCAACCACAACGAACGTCTTCAGGGCATCCGCGATACGCTCGGCGGCCGCACCGGCACCCAACCTCCCGGCGACCCGTTGAAAGACGAGAACGGCTGGACCGAGGTCGAAGGCTGTCCGCTGATCACCAATGACGATGGTGCTGTTGCGGTTCAACAGCTTCAGGACATCCTCGGCAAATACAAGGATGACCTCGATGTCTTCATCACCACGGGCGCCTTCACCCAATGGTCCGACAATGCCTTCCGCCAGGCGATCGATCCTTACAAGGACAGGGTCAAGTCCAAGGACTTGGTCTTCCTCTCGGCCGATACCCTCGACATGCAGATGGCACAGCTGAAGGAAGGCTTGTCCAACGGCCAGGTTGGCCAGCGTCCCTTCCAGATGGGTTATTTGGCCATGCAGCGGCTGAAGGAGCTCAAGGAAGGCAAGACATTGCAGGATCCCGAATATACCGGGCTGGATGTCTGCACCAACGACAATGCCGACAACTGCCTCGGCAAATAGTCTTTGATCGGCATTGACAACGGGCGGGCGAGCCATTGGGCTCGCCCGTTCTGCTTGAGGGCGTTCCAGCTTTCGGCGAGGCAAACTGATAACTTAGTAAACGAGATGTCTACGTACTGATCTGCATCGAATCATCCGTTAATCATGAATTGACTCCTGCTATCCGACTCTCGCGCAACTGCTTTTTCATCGCTCTTGACTCACAGGTAAAATTTACCCGCGCTTCACCCTTCTCGCAGGGCGCATTATTAGGGTTAAATTACTGTTTATTTTCAGCGATTTGCCTTATGCCCCTGAACGCTTTGTCAACGCCTCGGCTGCAATTTTGACCCCGCGGTTAACGAATGGGGTCATTACATGTGGAGCGCAAGACTAGCGACTTTCATCGCGGGCCTGTTGCTGATGGCGGTGCCCGCGGTTGCAGTGAAATTCGAAGACCATGGTGGCTTAACCATTCCGCGGCACATGCCGCCGAACGCGCTCAAATTCAGCCACGCCTCGACAGGCATACCTGGGGCTCGCGTTATCCCGGCCGCGATGACGTTTTCGGATCGCCCGTCTCTTAACCATCATCGGACTGCAGCCCCGGCTCATCGCCCAATGAGATTTGCCGATCGCCCCGGGTTCAACCTCCGCCAAATCGCTGTGGCCCCGATAACTCGCACATCGATGCGTTTCGAAGAGCGCCCTGGGCTTAATCTCCGCCCGGTCGCTGCACGGCTCGTTGAGCCCCTAAGGTTCACCGATTATTGCGCCGGAACGGCAAACTGCGGTCCCTTCGATGTGGCGCTCCATCGCGCATTGCAGCTTCCCGAGCAGGACGCTGCCCGCATCGCCATAAGGCTCGACTCGGTGATCGCCAGGGGCCGCTTGACGTCTGCTTTGCCGCTCGATGCGGCCGGACCGGTGGTCGCAGCAACCGAGACATGCCGCACGTTTCTACTCTCCAAGCTCGATTATTTCGCTTGCCTGCGACTGCCGTCCGGAACGCTCAAAAAGGAGATCGGCAGCCCAATGTTCAAACGCGCCGGACTGATCCCCCGCGGCGGCGGCCGCTACCAGCTCGGCACCCCCTACCGGATCGGCGGCCATCTGTTCCGGCCCCGCAAAGTCCCCGATTATGACGAGATCGGAATTGCCTCCTGGTACGGCCATCGTTTCCATCGTCGCATGACCGCAAATGGCGAATGGTTCGACATGGAATATTTTACTGCCGCTCATCCCACCATGCCGCTCCCCAGCTACGCCAGGGTAGTCAACCTGGAGAACGGCAAGGAAATGGTGGTTAGAGTGAACGATCGCGGCCCCTTCGTCGGCAGCCGGCTGATCGATCTTTCGAAGAAGACCGCCGAGATGCTGCAATTCAGGGTACAGGGCATCGCCAAGGTTCGGGTCCAGTATATCGGTCCAGCCCCCCTCGATGATAATGGCCAGCATCTGGCGGCCGTGAATTTCGAACTCAGGCGCGGAACGCCTCTTGCTGAAATCATCACCCTCGCCAGCGGTTTGCGCCAGCAGCACGCGATGGCGGAAAGCGCTCGTGCCAATGCCAGCCTACCCGCACAAGCCTTTTAGCCAGTCAATCCGTCCAGGATGACGAGGGTGGCCTTTGCATTGGCGTGCCGCAGCGGCCTGACAGCGAGGTATTCGGCCGAACCCAGACACGTCTTTGCCTGCGCCATGCTGGGGAATTCGATGACCACAACCCTGCTTGGCGTCCACAGATCGGACTCAAGCACCTCCATCTTTCCTCCGCGCGCGCGGTAAACGCCGCCGAACTTCTCCACGATCGGCCGAGCCTTTTGCTTGTACTCTTCATAGGCTTCGGGATTTTCCAGCTTCGTGTCGACGATCACATAGGCAGTCATCATTGTCCTCCGCTCGATCCGTTAGTTCTTGAGGCGATATCCGGTTTTGAAAATCCACCACACGATAACGAGGCACCCCGCCAGGAATACCGCCGCCATCACCAGGCTTGTTCCCACCCTCACATCCGCACTTTCATAAAAGCTCCAGCGGAATCCGCTAACGAGATAGACCACCGGATTGAACAGGCTCGCCGTCCGCCACGGCTCGGGCAATATGTTGATCGAATAGAAGCTGCCCCCGAGAAACGTCAGTGGTGTTATGATGAGCAATGGAATGATCTGCAGCTTCTCGAACCCGTCCGCCCAGATACCGATAATGAAGCCGAACAGGCTGAAGGTGACCGCTGTCAGCACCAAGAAGCTTGCCATCCACAATGGATGGGCAATTTCGATCGGCACGAACACGGCCGCTGTTAGCAGGATAATTGCGCCGAGAATTATGGACTTTGTCGCCGCCGCGCCCACATAGCCGATCACAATCTCCAGATATGACACGGGCGCCGAGAGAATTTCGTAGATTGTGCCCGTGAATCTTGGGAAATAGATGCCGAAGGACGCGTTGGCGATGCTCTGCGTCAGCAGCGACAACATGATAAGACCCGGCACGATGAACGCGCCGTAGCTGATCCCGTCGATGCTTTCGATTCTTGACCCGATCGCCGCGCCGAAAACCACGAAATAGAGTGTCGTCGAGATGACCGGCGACAGAATGCTCTGAAACAGGGTTCGCCACATCCGAGCCATCTCGAAACTGTAGATCGCTCTAACCGCCCGCCAATTCATCTTTTTCTCTTTACCAGATTGACGAAAATATCCTCAAGCGAGCTCTGGGTCGTTTGCAAATCCTTGAACCTGATGCCGGCTTCGTTCAAATCCTTCAGTAGCGTCGTTATGCCGGTGCGCTCGCTCTTGGTGTCGTAGGTATAGATCAGCTCCTGGCCGCCATTGGCCAGTTCCAGATGATGTCGGCCGAGCACCTCCGGCAGGACTTCGAGACTTTGATGCAGCTGGACCGTCAGCTGTTTCTTGCCGAGCTTCTGGATCAGCTCCGCCTTGTCTTCGACCAGAATTAGCTCGCCGTGATTGATCACCCCGATGCGGTCCGCCATTTCTTCCGCTTCCTCGATATAGTGCGTCGTAAGTATGATGGTGACGCCCGAAGCCCTCAGGTCTCTTACGAGTTGCCACATGTCCTTTCTCAGCTCGACGTCGACACCTGCCGTCGGCTCGTCGAGAAAAAGTATTTGCGGCTCGTGCGACAAGGCTTTTGCGATGAGCACGCGGCGTTTCATCCCTCCCGACAGCGTCATGATCTTGCTGTCCTTCTTGTCCCATAGCGACAGTGCTTTGAGCA
>DATFOT010000212.1:0-5715 GCA_035265265.1 Aestuariivirgaceae bacterium
GATTCACGGAATTTTAATCAAAAAAATGCCCGAGCGACGCAAACAGCCGATAGGAGGGTAAAATGCACACTGTCATGTGAGCAAGCGCCTCCTTCAGATCATGGGAATAGAGAATCATGACCCTATTTGATTGCTTCCTAAAAGACGAATTTGGCGTGACTGCCATTGAATACGCGCTCATTGCCTCAGGCATCGCTCTAGCCATTGCGGTGATTGTGCCTAGCGTCGGGGTGGCATTGGAGGGCGTTTTCACTTCAGTGTCGTCCTTATTTTAAGCGCCTTATCGAGGGCCAAACAACTAAGACTTTTTAGTCGGCATAGCGGCTAAAGTTTGCTTTCCTGCGTTGCATGATTGGTTTGGGGGTCGGTGTAACCCGTATCGCATTCGCCTCAATTGGCGCTTGCTGCTCCAAGCTCTTGGTCTTCTCCGCCCTATTGGCTTGCGTCCCACGGTTGATGATGTTCCAGGCTGCCACACGGTTTTCGTGCCGTTTGAGCTCTTCGATGTTCAACTCTGTCAGCGCAAGCCGTTCTCTTGCCTCTTCCTCCAGCTTCCTTTGCGCGGTTGTCATTTCCTCCAGGCGTCGCTGCAATTGAGTAACAGCGGCCTCTAGCTTTCGGTTTTCGGCTTGCCAGTAAGCGGCCATTCTCCTAGCCCGCTGCTCAAGGCTTTCAATTTGAATCCGGTGTCGTTCAGCAGCCTCGCGCGCCTGTCGCAAGTCGTCGGCGAGCAGCTGCGTTTTTTCAGTCTCCGCTTGCTGGAGCGCCAGCGCGAGTTCGGCGCGTCGCTTCAAATCAGCTCCCAACCGGTGAGCGTATGCTTGCCGAACCATGCGGTCCAACTCGAGTGCCTGTGCCTCGCTGATATCGCCGGGCATGGACAAGTATTTCACCTGGTCGGCCGGCGTCAGCTTGACGACTTGTGTAAGCTCCATGCCTCGGGGCCGATCCACTCCTGATAATTTGTCAGCTGTCATGCTGCTGATGGCAGCGATGGGACCGTCTGGATCGATTCTGTCACGTCCCATCATAGCCAAGGCCAGAAGCAGCACTGCAGCACCGATCGCGGTTTTCACTATCCTGCCGCGCCAGGGAGCTTTCTCCGCAATCGAGGATTCCCTCACGGAAGCTTGCTTATCCGGTCCTGCCGTAACGGCAATCTCCACGTCGAGCCCGGCAAGGGTGCCTTCTTGGTCCCGGATCTCCCCCACGACCGTGGCTTGGCGTTTCCCCGAGGGCCCCATGGAATGCCAGAGCGTATGCTTGTCCGCGGAGAGATAGCCGACTTTCCGGCCGTTATGATAGGCGGCAACCGCGCTCAGCCGCGGCGCGCTGCCCGGCTCGCGCCGAAAATATACCTCATCGCCAACGGTGATGCTGGTGGGAATGTCGCTTGCTGCCCCCACATATTTGAGACCAACGATCATACACCGATGAGCACTCACAGTACTGATCGTATCTGGACCCTAAGCGCCCTGCAATTGGTCTTAAGGCATAGCAATTACGGGCCAGGGAACTTGTCTTCGCGCCCGCTTGGCCTATCTAACCAATCACGCTGCCCGTGCCGCGTCAGCTTCACCGGCCAGGAGAACGGTAGCTAGGGAGGTCAGAACCATGGACAGACAGGATCGCCAGGCCATCGATGGACTTTTCGAAAAGCTTGCCAAGGTGGAGGGGCAATCGCCATCTCGTGACCCCGAGGCGAAAGCCTTCATTGACGATCAGATAGCCCGTCAGCCCCACGCGCCCTATTACATGGCCCAGACGATCGTGGTTCAGGAACAGGCTCTTCATGCTGCACAGGCTCGGATAGAGGAACTGGAGCGGCAAGTCGGATCCGTGCAGAATGGCGGACTGGCCTCCAATATTTCCAATGTCAGCCGCCAGCCGACAGGCTCAGTGCCCCGCGCAGGAAGAACGCAGCCAACCACATTCGAACCGTTGTCGCCGCGGGCCGGGGGCGGATTTCTTGCGGGAGCAGCACAAACAGCCATGGGTGTGGCCGGCGGCATCCTGCTCGGTAATATGATCGCCGGAATCTTCGGTAGCGACCAAGCACAGGCCAACCAAGCACAATCGGCGGAACCGCAGGCTGATGCCGCCAAGGATGAGGCCGAAGATGTCAGCTTGGACGACACCGGGCTTGAGGAAGGCGGATTTGGGGATTTCGAGATTTGACAGACGCGGGGCAACCGGCCTGAGGGGCATTGGGCCCAGGAGTTGATCAATGCGCCATCTTCCTTACCTTTTCGCAGTCGCTGCGATAAGCAGCTTGGCTCTCACCGCCACCTCCTCAGCAGGGAGCCCGTTGGTACGTGGATTGGCATCTGGCGGCTCGACCGCCACCGAGTTGGCGGAGAGCAATGTTCAGAAGGTTCACCGGCGGCACTGTCAACGCCGCAAAGGGTGGTACAAGGGCAAGTCTCGATGGCATCGGCACCCCAGCGCATGCCGTGATTATGGGTACGAGCACCGCTATTCCAATCCGGGATACAACTGGGGAGGGGCGCCGCTGCCTTATTATGGCTATTGGGACTGGCGGCGAGAGCGGCGCAATTGGTTATGGGATTGATTGCCCCTGCATAAGCTGGTCGCCGATGCGGAGTGTTTCACGTATCATCAGTTCCAAATCTTCCCGCCGGGTCCGGTGATTGTTGATCGCGACGCGCAGGCAATGTTCTCCGCGGATCGTCGTATCGGATATAGCCGCGGTGCCGTTTTCCTGCAGCCTCAGCATGATCTCGATGTTGAGTGCCTTCAGCTCTTCCTTATTTCTTCCATAATGGCGGTAGCGATAGCAAACGATGTTTATATTCGTTGGCGCCACCAGCTCCAATGAAGGTTCCGCCTCGATCAATGTGCTGAGATAATGGCCCTGCGCTATATTCTGATCGATGAGCCGGCCGAACTTCTCAATGCCATGCTGCTTTACCGCCATCCAGATCTTCAGCGCCTTGAATCCGCGTGTGGTCTGCAGGCCATAGTCGTGCAGCCAATGACCCGATGCGAGGCCGCGGGGTGCCGTCTCCAAATATTCCGGCGTGACCGCAAATGAACCGCGATGCGCAGACGCATCACGGATCAAGGCGCATCCGGCCTCGAAGGGTGCATGGAGCCATTTATGAGGGTCGAGCGCGATCGAATCGGCACGCTCAATCCCGGAGACCCGGTATGCATTTTTCGGTGCGATGGCGATGAGCGCACCAACGCAACCATCGACATGGAACCAGAGGTCTTCTTCTTCTGCCACCCGGGCGAGCCCCTGCAGATCGTCGATCGCGCCGGTGTTTACCGTGCCGGCGGTGCCTATTACGCAGGCCGGCCGAAATCCCATCTCGCGATCCTCGGCAATGGCCCGGCGCAGTGCCGCCAGGTCGATGCGCAGTTCGGCATCGGTCGAAATGCGCTGCAGCGCTCGATGTCCGAGCCCGAGAGCCTCTATTGCCTTGCGGTGGCAGCTGTGAAGTTGATCCGATCCATAAAAGCGCAAAGGCTTCTCGATAGCGGCGACTCCGAGCTCGCGGACATCAACGCCCGCCTGTGCATTGCGTGCAACGGTCAGGCCAATGATATTGGCCATCGAACCGCCGCTGACCAATGTGCCGCTGGCCGATGGAGGAAAGCCCATCATCTCCTTGCACCAGTTTACTACCTGCTGGTCCATCAGCGCTGCCGCATGATTGCCGCCGCCGAGATTCGAGCCCTGGATGGCCGCCAGAAAATCGCCTACCGCCCCGGTGAAATTGCTCGACCCCATGTACCAGGCCCAGAAGCGGGGGTGGACGTTGCCCATCGGATAGGACATGACATTGTCCGCCACCTCGCCATAAACATCTGCCAAGGGTGCGGGCAATCGCGGCAGGGGGGCCGAAAACGATTGCTTCACTTTCGCCGGCATCTCCTGCCAGACGGGACGGCTGCGAACATCACGCAGATAGCCAATAGCGTCATCCAAGATACGATGCGACAGGATTTGCACATCGCCCCAGTCGTCGGGATCGAGTGTTTCTTCGGCCGCCATCAAAGTCGTTCGCGATGCATCCATTTTGAGCCGCTTCTCACTGAAATCAAGCCGGGAACTGGTACCCTGGCGTCGAACGCGAAAGGGCAAGTTCTTCATCATTCATCTCGGCGTCGATTCCCTCGAAGAGCGGCGTTGTCATATAACGCTCGCCGGTATCAGGCAGCATGCAGAGGATCACGGAGCCTGAAGGGGCGCGTTCGGCGATCTGGCGCGCCACGCCAAAAGTAGCACCGCCGGAGATGCCAGTGAAAATCCCTTCCCTTTGGGCAAGCGATTTTGTCCATTTGATTGCTTCGGCTGCAGCAATCGGCACCACTTCATCGTACAGGGCCGCATCGATCGCCTCCTGGAGAACGAATGGAATGAAATCCGGAGTCCAGCCCTGGATCGGATGCGGCTCGAAATTGGGATGACTCCCGGCAGGAGCGCCATCAGAGCCGCGCTGCTGTGCATGGCCGCTGCTCACGAGCTGCGCATTGGCCGGTTCGCTGAGGACAATGCGGGTATCGGGCCGTTCGCGGCGCAGCACCCGCCCCACTCCGACCACAGTGCCGCCGGTTCCATAGCCGGTTACGAAATAATCAAGCCGCGATCCGTTGAAATCACTGATGATCTCGCGTGCGGTTGTTGATTCGTGAATGGCGGCATTGGCTTTGGTTTCGAATTGATGGGCAAGGAACCAGCCGTTTGCCTCAGCCAGTTCAACCGCCTTCCTGTACATGCCGAAGCCCTTTAGCGCGCGGGGCGTCAACACGACCTTTGCCCCCAGCATGCGCATAAGCTTGCGGCGTTCGATCGAGAAACTATCGGCCATCGTGACGACCAGCGGATAGCCCTTTTGCGCGCAGACCATGGCGAGGCCGATGCCGGTATTGCCGCTGGTTGCCTCGACAACAGTTTGCCCCGGCTTCAGCGACCCGTCGCGCTCTGCCTCCTCAATAATGTTGAGGGCCAGCCGGTCCTTCACCGAGCCCGCGGGATTGAAGAACTCGCCTTTCGCATAAATGATCTTATGTTCGACACCGAGATTATTGATCCGGATTGCGGGCGTATCGCCGACCGTGTCGAGGATACTGTCGAAGAGCCGGCCGCGCCCGGCCGTCGTACGGATCTTGGCGTTTTTTCGCATGCGTGTTTTCCTCGCTGCCTGGAATGGGGTCAATAGCCTAGTGCCCGGTTCTAGCACTGAAGCTGAATGAAAAGTTCAGGAAGTGTTCATTGACCATGGCAGCTCTCGTAACCGGCATTCAGCTCGCATGCGCCTTGCGAGGGCCGCGCAGCGCGATCACTCCGGACATCACGATCAGGATTGCGCCGAGTGCCGTCGTCCAGCGCGGCAGCTCGCCAAAGAACAAGAAGCCCCACAGCGGCAGCCAAAGAATGCCGGTGAATTCGAAGGAGCCGACACGGTTCGCTTCTCCGATCCGGTAGGCATGGGTAAGCATCGTCGCTCCAACCGCAGCAATCGCACCGCAGGAGGCCATGAGCAGGAAGTCACCGGCGGGAGGCCGGCTCCATGGCCGCACAAGGAAGTCGAGGCTCGGGTGCACGGCCTCCCGGATTTCGGCGGCATGCAGAATCAGCGCCACGACGACGGCTGCGACCATAAAGACGAAATTCTGGTAGAACGTCATGACGGAGGCGGGTTCGGTCGTGCCAAGCCGGCGTGCCAATAAGGCGCAGAGCCCGTA
>DATFOT010000213.1:0-4944 GCA_035265265.1 Aestuariivirgaceae bacterium
TGACCCAGCGGCTCGCCCGCTGGCTCCTGATGTGCGAGGACCGGCTGAACGCCAAGCCGATGCCGCTGACCCATCAGTTCCTCGCGATGATGCTCGGCGTGCAGCGCTCGGGGGTGACCATCGCTCTGGGCGAGCTCGAGAACCGTCAGCTCATCCGCAGCAAGCGCGGGCAGATCACTATTGTGGATCGCCCGACGCTGGAGAAACTCACCAACGGCACTTACGGGCTCGCCGAGGCGGAATACAAGAGCCGCGTCGAAGCAGGCCGCACTGATCAAGCTGCGCTTTGAGCGCCGTTCGGCATGTGCGGCCGCTCACCGCTTCGGCTTTGCGCCGCATCCCGCGTTGCCGCAGCCGGGGTGAATAACTTCAGGCAAAAATAGTCGGTGGTCAGCCGCAATCCCTTCTGCAAGCTCACCCTCGGCTGCCATCCGAGCAGCGCCATGGCCTGATCGATCACCGGGCGACGTCTTTTCGGATCGTCCTGCGGCAGCGGACGGTGGACGACTTTGGAGTGCGATTTCGTGTGCTTCAGGATGGCACGCGCGATTTCTGCTACCGATATTTCATGGGGATTGCCGAGATTGCACGGCCCGATAACCTCAGCTGGTGCTTCCATCAGCAGCTCAAGGCCGTTCAGCAGATCTTCGATGTAGCAGAAGGATCGCGTCTGCGAGCCGTCTCCGTAGATCGTGAGCGGCTCGTTCCTGAGCGCCTGAACGATGAAGTTCGAAACCACCCGGCCGTCATTTTCCAGCATTCGCGGCCCATACGTGTTGAATATGCGGGCAATCTTCACCCCTGTGCCATGCTCCCGGTAATGGTCCATGAAAATGGTTTCGGCGGCGCGCTTGCCTTCGTCGTAACAGGCACGCGGACCGGTTGGATTGACGCATCCAGCGTAGTCTTCCGGCTGCGGATGGACGGCGGGATCGCCATAGACCTCGCTGGTCGATGCCTGCAGCGCCCGGGCGTTCTTTCGCCGTGCAAGATCGAGCACGTTATATGCTCCGAGCACGCAGGTTTTCATCGTTGCGAGCGGGTCTTTCTGGTAATGCCGGGGGGACGCCGGGCATGCCAGGTTATAGATGCGGTCGACCGGGCCCCGAACCCGAATCGGATCGCAAACATCGTGCTCCACGAAGGTGAACCGCGGATGCTTTATCAGCGCCTGGATATTTGCCTTTTCACCGGTTCGCAAATTGTCCATGCAGATAACGCGGTGACCCGACTGAATCAGTCTGTCGCACAAATTGGAACCGATGAAGCCCGCGCCCCCCGTTACGAGTATGTTATGGCTGGCGTTCGAAATCATGCAAGGTCTCCATCTGTTCGTCCTTGTGCTGCACGAATTGCCTTGCGCTCAACCGCATGCGGCCTCGTCGGCTCGTGGTTCGGCGCTTCGCCGCAACCTCCTGATAAAATTCCTCGAGCTGCTTGGCGCGGTGCTCCGCCGTATGGCTGCGCAGCACGCGCTTGCGTGCCGCTTCTGCGATGCTGCGCCGCCGTTCCTCGCTCAGCTCCGTAAGAAACTGCACGACGTCGCGCGAACTGTCGGCGATCAGTATTTCTTCACCCGGTTTGAAGAAACATCCAATCCCAGGCCAACGATCGGTGATCAGGGGCACGCCGCAGGCTGCCGCTTCGAACAGCCGCACGCTCGGAGAAAACCCCGCGCTGACCATATCGGCACGAGTGATGCTGAGCGTAAATCGCTGCCGGCAATAGAAATCGGGATGCGCGTCCGGCGCCAGATGTTCGAGGCGATCGACATTGCCTGGCCAGGCCACGACCTTGGGATATTGCGGGCCCGCGACAACAAAGCGGTTCCCTGGCAATACGCCTGCAGCCTCGAATAGAAAGCGCTCCAGTTTGGGTTGCCGGTCCTCGGAATAGGTGCCGAGATAACCGAGATGCCAATTCGGTTTGACATTCACCGGAGCATGGTTCGCAGGGTCCACGGAGCAATGAAGCGCACGAGCGTGGGGGCTTCCGTAGGCCTGCTCGATGAAGTCCAGCATCGGTCCGCCGGTAAAAGACAGATATAGGTCGAAGCGCGGGATCAGCGAGGCTTTGATGTATTCGATCTCTCCGCTTGCGATCTGCGACAGCGTCAGCGGCGTGTCGATGTCATAAAAAGCCGTGACCCCGCCGGCATGGGTGGTGAGCCAGTCGGCAAGAACCGGGCCGTCGGGAACATAGGACCCCAGTATCGCAAGATCGGCATTAACCACCATCCGATGGAACCGCTGCGGAATTTCCTTCAGCCTTCGATAAAGGTGAATTGCGCAATAGGGCGAATGGCGCAAATCCCGGTGTTCGCGATACCACGGAACCTCGCGTTCTAAAAATGTAACCTTGTGGCCGCGCGCTGCCAGCGCCTTGGCCAGCGCGCGATAGGTTGTCGCGTGCCCATTGCCCCACGACGAGGTGATCGACAATCCGAAGATGACGATGTTGAGGCTCATGCTGCTGCCTCTCGATGGCGTGCCATGAGATCCAGAAGCCGCGTCACCTGGATTGCACGATGCGAATAGGTGTGCTCGGCGAGCATCCGTTGGCGCGCCTTGCAGCCGATATTCCGCGCCGAGCGCACCGTCAGGCCCTTCAAAAGGTCGACAACCGCCTCGCCATCCGTGGCAACCAGAATCTCTTCACCCGGCCCGAGGAACAGATCGATTCCCTCCCAAGCATCGCTGATTAAGCAGGCGCTCGCGCCGGCGGCCTCGAAAATTCGCGTCGGCGGCGAGAACCCGTAGCGCGCCATGCTCTCACGATTGATATTGAGCGTCGCCAATGCCGAGCAATAGAAGGCATTATGATCACCGGTGCCCACATGGCCATGGGCGGTGACATTGGGTGGAATGGGTTTATCTTCCCAGCCGGCACCACCGAGCAGGAAGCTGCGTCCAGCACTGCGTTCGGCAGGCTTGAGGAAGAATTCCTCCACCCGCGCCTCCCGGTCGGGAAGACGGTTGCCGAGAAAGCTGAGATCGCAGCGGAACTTATCTTCAGGAGCAACCGGATAATGCGTGTCCGGGTCGAGAGCGTTATAGATCGGCGCGCATGCGCGCGCGCCCCACCGCCGATATCCATCGACCACAGGTGCATGTCCGCCATACGTCAGCACCGCGTCGTAGCGCGGTATGAGGTGGCGCAGGCGATGCTGCGGATCGCTCTCGATTGCATCGAGAGTCGCCGGCGCATCCACATCCCAATAGACGGCTAGCGTGCCGTTGCGTTTCGCATCCGGGATGGCGGCGTCCAGCTCGGCATCGAAGACGCCGACGCCGCTTGCCTTTACCAAAAGATCGGCGTTGCGCCGCGCACTGGCCAATGCCTGCTGCCAACCCGTGGCCGTCGCGGGATAGACGGCGATCCGTGCCCAATCAGGATCGGCTATGTCGCGATGATCCTGTCTTTCGAAGGCATCGGGCTCGTAGAAGGTGATCTGATGGCCAAGCCGGGCCAGTGCCCTGAGCAGACCGCGATAATAGGTCGCCGCCCCGTTCCAGTAGGACGATACCAGGCTCGAGCCGAAAAAATCGATATTCATGGCGCAGCTACCCGCTCCGGCGCCCCCGATATCGATTTGCGTATCTCAGCGGGCTGGCGCAATTTCTTTGCGATTTGGAGCAGTTCGAGCGCGCGGTGGGCACAGCTGTGCCGGCTCTTTATTGCATCAAGGCCGGTTTGCACCAATGCGGCCGCTAGTCCGCGGTCCTCGAGTACGTTCGACATCGCCCGAACCATCTCCCCCGTGCTGGCTGCCGTCAGATAGGCGCCCGGCGGAAACAGCGATTCCTCGTCGCGCCATGGTGCCGAGATTAACGGAATGCCGCAGGCGAGCGCTTCGAACACGCGAATGGTCGGAATTCCCGGCAATGAAGCGACATAGGGCCCTCGGGGAACATGGATCGTCAGCCGCGACTTTGAAAACGCCTTAGGCGTCTGATCATTGGGCAGCCAGCCGGCATAGTGAATCCCGTTTCGCGCGAGCGTCGCCTGGACCGGCGCGGGATAGCGCACGCCATGTACAACGGCGCGAAGTCCGAGCCTTGCCGCCGGCCTGACCAGGAAGTCGTGGAGTTCGCGCGTTCGTTCGTCATCGCCCCAATTGCCGATCCATACCAGATCGTTTTCTTTCTCTGCGGCTTCCATGGGATGGAACAGCGCGAGATCGGCGCCCTCGTGCCAAGTGAAGGCGCGGCGGCTCCAGCCTCGCCTAGCATAAACTTCGCGCAACACCTCGCCGAAGGCGAGAACGCCATCATAACCGTCCAGCGCCAGATCGCCGATCTCACTTGGTGCCGTGATCGCGCGGTGATGCGTGTCGTGGAAGAGCAGGCTGAACCGGCTGCCGCGCTGGCGCCGCCGGCCGATGGCTGCGATGAGTTCCGGTGCCGTCCATTCGTGGACGATCACAACATCGGCACCCTCAAGTGCGCGATCGAGATCGGGTTTGGCGCCATAGGTCTCAAGCACCACGCCAGGCACGAGCCGTGCTGCGCGCTTGAGCACCGCCGCGCCGCCGTCGCGCATTGCGTTGGTCCTGCTCCAGCCATCCTCAGGCTCATGAACCGTCACTTGGTGCCCGAGCGCGATGAGTTCCCGCACCACCCCTCGCAAAAAATGCGCATTGCCATGGTTCCAGCAGGAACAAAAGGAGTGATAGAACAGCACCAATTTCATGGCTGCGCCCCGAGTACCGCAGCCTGCTCGGCCGGGCGAACCGCCCTGGGCCTGACCAATGACTCATAGCTCTGCAGATAGGCTTCGGCCGTTTTGTCCAGTCCGTACTCTCCTGCTCTTTGTCGCGCCGCCCGCTGAAGGCCGCGGCGTCTCTCAGTGCTGCGTGAGAGCGCATTCAGCGTGTCAGCGAGACGGGCGCTGTTGCTCGGCTCCACGAATTCGGCCGCGCCCTGCCACAGTTCGCGGAAGGAT
>DATFOT010000214.1:0-6872 GCA_035265265.1 Aestuariivirgaceae bacterium
TGTCGGGAAGATTGATGACGAAATCTTCAGGCCCGCCGCCGTCAAGGGTGAGCTTCACCCAGCTTCCTTGATATTCGGTGCTTCGCACTTTGCCGCCGATCATATTGACGGCGCCCTTGCCGTTCTTGCCGGATGGCTCTGCCAGATGGAGGCGGTCCCGCCGTATGGCAATATGCACGGTCGAGCCCTTGGCGGGCGGATGGTCGGTAGAAAATTCCGCCGTGCCCCCATTGGCAAGGTCGAGAACGACCGTCCCCTGCGATGCGGCGCTGACACGGCCCACGAGCACGTTCTGCCCGCCCATGAAGCGCGCGACATAGGCGCTGTGGGGTTCGGTATAAACGGTTCGCGCCGAAGCCGCCTGCTCGATATGCCCCTGGTTCATGACCACGACCAGATCGGCGAGCGCGATCGCTTCGGGCTGGGTATGTGTCACATGAATGAAGGTGATGCCAAGCTCGCGCTGTATTCTCCTCAGCTCACCGCGCATCTGCAGCCGCAGGAATTCGTCGAGGGCGGAGAGCGGCTCATCGAGCAGCAGCACGCGGGGATTGGTGATGAGCGCACGGGCGAGCGCGATACGCTGCTGCTGCCCGCCGGAGAGCTGCGCCGGCATCCGCTCGGCGAAAGCTTCCATCTGCACCCGCGCCAGCATCTCGCGTGCCCGGGCGCGGCGCTCGGCCTTCGGCGAGCCTGTCATCTTCAGATTGAAGGCGACATTGTCCAGGCAGGTTAGATGCGGGAACAGCGCATAATTCTGGAACATCATCGCCGTTCCGCGCCTGACCGGGGGCAGGCCGGTCACATCCTCCCCGTCGATGCGTATCGCTCCTGCGCTGGGCGCCTCATGCCCCGCGATCATTCGCAGGATTGTGGTCTTCCCGCAGCCGCTGGGCCCGAGCAGGCAGCAATAGCCTCCTCCCGGCATTTTGAGACTGATATCGTCGACAGCAACCGTGTCGCCAAATCTCTTGGTGACATTGACGATTTCAACTGTCCCGCGCTCAGCCATCGACCGCGCCTCCGGCCAACGCAGCCTGCTCGGTTGCGACCGTCTTGCTGCCGAGGATGAGCCGCGACCTCCGGCGCTGGATGAGCACAATGGAGCCGAGTGCAAGAGTGATCACGAGAAATGAGACCGCCGTTGTCACCGTGCCCAGCGCATAGAGAGCGGGCGAGGTGACATTGGTGGTCATCACCCAAATTTCAAGCGGCAGCGTATTGCGTGGTCCCACCGTAAGAAGCGTTCGGGGGAACTCGTCATAAGACAGGGTGAACCCGAATAGAGCCACGCCGATGATCCCAGGCAGCAGGATCGGCAGCACCACATGCTGGTAGCTCTGGCGGGTCGAGGCGCTGAGATCGCGCGCCGCTTCTTCATAGGCTCGATTGAACCGGTTGAAGACGGCGAACATGATCAGCATTCCGAAAGGCAGGGTCCAGGTAAGCTGAGCACCCAGCGCAGAAGCATACCAATTGGTTTTCAGACCGAGGAACTGGAAAAGCAGTCCGATACCGAGGCTGATGAGCAGGCCCGGCATGATAAGGCTGGCGATCGCCATGTAGAATACGACGCTCGAGCCCTTGAACCGTCGCCTGAACGCCACGCCCGCCATGATCGAAAAGATGACCGTAAGTGTCAGCACGATGAGCGCAAGCAGGATGGAGCGGGTAAACGAACCTTGGATATCTCCCGTCCGCTGTTGCCCGAGCAGTGCATGAAACCAGCCGAAGGAAAAACCCTGCATGGGAAAAGTGAGCCCGCCGCTCGGCCCCTGAAACGACAATAGGTAGATGGCCGACATCGGTCCATAGAGAAACATGACGAACAGCGTGAAGAACGCCGCGAGCGCGTAAAATGTCCACGGCCGTCGTCCATACTGCTGTTGCATGCCGATGCTCCGTCCTAGCCCGCGAGTTCCTTGCGTACATCGACGATGCGCAGGATGGCCGCCACCATCAGTGTGACGATGATCAGCAGCACCACCGCGCTGGCGGCCGCCGGCGGATACTGCAGCACAGCGATCTCGTTCGCGAGCGAGCTGACCACCGATGCGCTTTGGCCCCCGCTCATGATCCTAACCACGAAGAAATCGCCCATCACCAGCGTGATCACGAAAATCGACCCAAGCGCGATACCGGTTTTCGACAGCGGGATAATGACTTCCCACAGCACCCGCCAGCCCCCGGCACCGCCGTCGACGGCCGCCTCGACCAGCGACCGGTCGATCCGCGCCATTGAGTTGAAAATCGGCACGATCATGAACAGCGTGAACAGATGCACATAGGCGATCACCACCGCGACATCCGAAAACAGCAGGATGTCGAGCGGCTGATCGGTAATGCCCAGACCTACCAGCGACTGATTGATGATCCCGTTGCGCCCGAGAACGGGGATCCACGAAATCATGCGTATGATGTTTGAGGTCCAGAAAGGTACCGTGCACAGAAGAAACAGCGCCATTTGCCAGATGATGCTTCGCACATGGAACACCAGGAAATAGGCGACCGTAAACCCGATCACCAGCGTGATTGCCCAAACGACGAGCGCGTAGGTGACGGTCTGCATATAGAGATTGAGCGTCGTTTGCGACCACAGCTCGATATAATTCGTGAGCACGAAGGCCGGATAGATGTTGAACTCGTCATAATCGAAGAAGCTGACTGCGACGACGAGAGCCAGCGGTATTCCGAAGAAAACCAGAAGGACCAGGGTTACGGGTGCCACCTGCAGATAAGGTGCTATGCGCGACAACAGCTGCTTCATGACAGGCGGCATGCCTTGCGGGGATAGGCACCGGGGCCGGGCCCCGGCGCCAAGACGCTATGATTATGCGGCGACGAACTCATTCCATTTCTGGACCATGTACCGGTTCTCGTCCATCACCGTGTTCCAGCAGGCAACATTGCCCATCCGATCCCAAAAAGCCCCGCCGTCTCGCACGGTTCCGGCCTTCTCCATATGATTGCCATAGGGATCCTTGATCTCGCTCTGGGCCGGCTTGCCTTCATACCAATAGTTCCACTCGTCTTGCGTCATGAACTTCTTGGCCGTTTCGGGAACCGAGCTGTAATAGCCCTGCTTTGCGATGAAGCCGCCCTGCCAGCCCGACTGATGCCAGTTCAGATATTCATAGGCGGCATCGAGCTTCAGACCGCTGAGATGACGCATCGGAGCGCTGTTGCTGCCCCAGGCGCGATAGCCTTCCTTGAGGGGCGTATAGAAACAGGGGATGTTCCGCGCCCTGACGGCCGTCACCGCCGGCGACCACATCGACTGGATGACCACTTCGCCCGAGGCCATGAGGTTCACCGATTCATCGAAAGTGGTCCAGAAAGCGCGAAATTGTCCCGATTTCTTGGCGTCGATGAGTATGGCAATCGTTTTGTCGATCTCCTCCTTTGTCATATTGCCCTTGTCGCCGTATTTGATGTCGCCGCGCGATTCGATGGCGAGCGCGGCATCCATGATGCCGATAGCCGGCACGTCGATGATCGCAGTCTTGCCCTTGAACTCGGGATTGAGAAGCTCCTTCCAGTTCTCGATCGGCCGGGTGATGATATCCGGACGCATGCCCAATGTGTCGGCGTTGAACACTGTCGGTATGCCGCTTGCCCATTCCGTCGGCCCCTTGGCGAAGCTGGTGCCGTCCTGAGCTTCCAGATACTGCACCTCATAGGGCAGGGTGCCCTGGTCGGAGACCTTGCGGCCGTCGGGGTACTCACCCTTGGTGAAGATCGGAACCACCTTGTCCCAGAATTTGAACTTCTTCAGATCGACACCCTGCAGCACGCCGCGCGGTGCAAGCTTGGTTTGCATCCAATATTCTATGTCGGCGATGTCGAGCGACTCGGGCTGGGTGGCGATGCGATTGACCAGGGCGTCGCTTGCGAGGTTTTGCATTTCGATCTTGAACCCGAGGTCTTTGGTCGCCTGGCGGGCGATGTCGATGATCGAGGAATAGGAGCCGCCGACCTGCAGCAGCGTGATGTCCTTGATGTTCTGGGCCCAGATGGTCGGAAAGCCGGTAATGGCGCCGGCGCCGGCAGCAAGCCCGGCGGCAGCCCCGGCTCCCTTCAGCAGCTTCCGACGGCTGATCTTCCGGCGCGATGCACCTGCCCGGATCTTTGCAACTGACTTGTCTTCCATTGAAAACGCTCCTCACATGCTGCGTGCTGTCATTGCGCCCTCGGTCGGTTACGCATTGGGGCGCAATCTTTCGCCCCTCATCTTCGGGTGTCAAGAGACTCGCCCCAAACCGTCATGCGCGGACTTGATCCGCGCATCTCTCATTTCCCAAGCGAACGGCAGATGGCCGGGTCAAGCCCGGCCATGACGAAACCTTATTACTAGCCGACCAAATGAATCGATCACGTCGAGATCATCTTCTTTTCGATGCCGACACCCGCGGCCAGCGCCCGTTCATATTCCAGGGGCACGGTGGCGGAGTCCTGGAGTGCGATGCCGGTTGAATCGAATAGTGTGATCTCCTGATCTGAGGTCCGGCCAGCTTTGCGGCCGGTGATGACCTCTCCGATCTCTCCGGCGATGTCCTTCTCCCCGATCAGCCCTTCCCGCAGGGGCACGTTGATTTCCCCATCGGTGCGGCATTGCCGAATGTCGTCGACGAAAATCCGGGCCCTTTGGACGATCCGCGGATCGAGCTCCTGGTCTCCCGCCTTGTCGGCGCCGACGGCGGCAATATGAGTACCGGGCACGATCCACTCATCCTTCACGATGGGCCCGCGCGCCGGCGTGACGGTAACCACGACATCCGCGCCCCTCACGGTTCGCTCGAGGTCCGTCGAAGTTTGAATTTCCAAATCCCTGTATTTCGGCTGTTCTTCCGCCTGAAAGTGATCGAGCGTTTTTCGGGTGCGACTCCATACGCGGACCTCCTCCCATTTGAACACTTCATTGCAGGTGGCAAGCGTGCCTGACGCCATATGCCCCGCGCCCACGATGGCGAGGCGTTTCGAGTTCTTTCGCGCCATGTGCTTGGCCGATACGGCGGCAGCGGCACCTGTCCGCATGACTGTGTGATAGCTGCCATCGCAAATCGCCAGCGGAAAGCCTGTTTCCGGATGCGTATAGATCAGAATCGAAAAAACCGTGGGAAGATCGTACTTGTCGCGGTTGCGTTCGCGAATGGAAACCCATTTGCACGCGGCAGCTTCCGGCTCCTCGATGTAGGAGGGCATCGCCTCCCACTCGCCTGGGTACTTGTCCAAAACGATGTGCCCCTTTGGGTCCATGTAGAAGCGGCCCTCGCCATGCATGCGGTAGGCTTGTTCGACACAGCCGACATATTCAGCGGGCGTGACAAGCCCCATCATGTCTGTACGGCTCAGGATCAGCGTTTTTCGGTTCCGCCAGCTTTCCATGGCTTTTCTCCCCATTATCATCGACCGGGCCGCGCTGGCGCGGTTTGATGAGCCTCAATTGAGCGCCCCGGCACTTCATTCTGTCAATCTTCGAGACTTGTGGGAAATCCCACAGCGACGGCGAGCGCGCTCGGCCTAGCGTCGCCATGGTGAGATTGGCGTTAAAGCTATGGAGCCCTCAAATGTTGATCGGCCGAGTAAGACGATATGGTCCGGATTCCGCGATGGTTCCTGCTTCGGTTACGAGGCTTGATGAGCGGGATATCCGAGAAGGGGGAGCTCTATGGTTCCTCCGGATCGCCATCCGCTGTACCGCGGATGTCATTGCACAGATGCAGATACGCAGGAATGAAATGGCCGCACAAGCCGAGATCGAGCGGCTTTTCGCGAATGATCCTCATCTCCTGCGTGATATCGGATGCATCGAGCATTGTGCTATTCAACAGTTCCCTGCTCGAGGAGACGGTGAAGTGCTGCCAGATCTCTGATGCGCAGCACACGGCTCTCCTTGGCTATGAGGCCCATCTCCTCGAGCCGCGCGAGCTCGCGGGTCACGGCCTCTCTGTGCGTGCTGATCCGGCTTGCGATTTCTTCATGGGTGGGCGGCGGCGATATGCGGGCTTCATTGCCTCCCTGGCGATTGCCGGCGATCCGCAGCAGTTCCGCATGCACCCTGTTGCGGACGGCCAGCGTGCTGAACTCGAACACGCGCTCCGTGAGCAATCTTACGACCGTCGTGAGATGAACCATGACGGACATCATGAACACCGGCTCTTCTCGTACCGTCTTGAGGAAAGCCTGGCGCGGAACGGCGATGGCCGAGCATGCCGTGATCGCCTCGACGCTGGCCGAGCGCGGATGCCCGTCGATAGCCGAAAGTTCGCCGAAAATAGCACCCTCCCGTATCTCGCGAAAACTAACGCGCTTGCCCGTAGAAGAATAAATGTTGACGCGCGCATGGCCGCTTACGAGAAACAGCACATCGAAGGATTGATCCTGATGTCCGATCATCATTTCTCCCGCGGGGAAGTTCTGATGATGCGAAAGCTTACTTAGAGAATTCAGCGCTTCCTCATGCAGACCGGTAAAAAGTGGTATACGCCGGAAGGCCTCGGTCAATTTGTTGTCCATGGTCAGGCTCGCCTGTCCAGAATCTTTGCAGCTGGACCAGTTTATCAGACATTCGGGGAATAGTTTGCAGCGCGCGGAAAACAATAATGGGAATCGGATGGTGCCGAGTCCGGGTTTCTGGCTGGAGCAGCCCAATTTGGCCGCGCTGGAGATAGCCGCGATCCTCGGCTATCGCGTGGTTATTATCGACATGGAACATGGCGTCGTTACAGCCGAAAGCTGCAACGCCCTGGTGGCACAAGCCCGCGCCGTCGGAATGGCCGTCCTCATACGAGTTGCAGCAGCCGAGCGCATATTCGTCCAGCAGGCGCTCGATTACGGTGCCGATGCCGTCATGCTGCCCATGATCAGGGATG
>DATFOT010000215.1:0-8281 GCA_035265265.1 Aestuariivirgaceae bacterium
GGGTTGCGCATGTTTGCGCATGTTCGGCGGGATAATTCGTGCCGAGCCGAGGCTTCACTTCGCCGGCAACAACCGTCGCTTTTCTTTCAGTCACGAGCCTTCTCCCCGCTCCTGCCTTCAATCTGGCCGACGGCGTCTACCACCGCATCAAAGGTTAAGAGTGTCGAGGCATGCCGGGCCTTGAAATCGCGAACCGGCAAGAGAACCTCGAGATCCTTCCATTTCCCCTCAGGGGCCGGGCCATTCTCTTTCAGCATGGCGTACATTTGCTGCCTGACGGATTTCAGCTCATCCGCGCTCGATCCGACCACATGCCGCGCCATGATCGAGGAGGAAGCCTGCCCGAGCGCACAGGCCTTCACATCGTGACCGAAATCGGTAACCACGCCGTCGTCCATTGCGAGGTCGACGGTAACCTTGCTGCCGCACAGTTTCGAATGGGCGACCGCCGTGGCACCGGGCCGGTCAAGCCTTTTGAGCCGAGGAATATCGGCCGCAAACTCGAGTATTTTCTTGTTGTAGATGTGTTCCAGCATGGGGCTCACTATATCATGGCAGCGCCCGGCGCAGCCCGCCGCGGGGCTTTGCGGCGATTGGCCGCCATGTTATGTGAGGCGTCGCTGCCCAAGTTCAATACCTGTCGCGGAGGGGGCCGCCTCGCAGATTTCAATGGCCTGATAGGAAGATAACACATGGATGCCAGTACCAAGAAAACCGCAACCCAGGCCGTTGCCCGCCCATCTCAGGAACAGGCCGAGGAAGCCGTCCGCACGCTGATTGCATGGGCCGGCGATGATCCCACCCGCGAGGGCCTGCAGGAAACGCCCCGCCGCGTGATCAAGGCATACCGCGAATATTTCAAGGGTTACGACAAGGATCCCTATGAGGCGCTGTCGCGCACCTTCACCGACCTCGAAGGTTACGACGACATCGTGATGCTGCGCGACATAGAGTTCAATTCCCATTGCGAACATCACATGGCGCCGTTCATTGGCCGCGCCCATGTGGCGTATCTGCCGAGCACCCAAATCGTGGGCATTTCCAAGCTTGCGCGTGTCGTGGAGATCTTCGCCAGGCGTCTGCAGACCCAGGAAACCATGACCGCCCAGATCGCCAGCGTGATCGATCATGCGCTTAAGCCCCGCGGCGTGGCGGTGATGCTCGAGGCCGTCCACCAGTGCATGTCGCTGCGCGGCATAAACAAGCGCCATGTGGTCACCATCACCAACCAGTTCACCGGCGAGTTCCGCTCTAATCCCGTGATGCAGCAGCGCTTCATGGATCTCGTCCGATCGCCATCGCCCGGATTTTCGCTCTGACGTAAACAGAACCGATGTCGACAGCGCTGAGCCTGGAAGAAACCTCGGACTTCCGTCCGCGTTTCGACGGGTCCGGTCTTTTGCCGGTCATCGCGCAGCATGAGGCCACCGGCGAGGTGCTCATGCTCGCCTATATGAATGCCGAAGCGCTTCGCCTGACGCTCGACACCGGCGAGGCCCATTACTGGAGCCGGTCGCGCGCCAGGATATGGCGCAAGGGCGAGACATCGGGTGAAATCCAGGAAGTAATGGAACTGAAGGTGGATTGCGATCAGGACGCCCTGTTGATGACTGTCAGGCTCAAGGGAACCGGGGTCGCCTGTCACACTGGCCGGCGGAGTTGCTTCTACCGGTCGCTCGCCGGCAACACGCTGCGCTTTGCCAAGATCACGGACTTGGCTTTCGTTCCAGGAGCCCGAGCAGAAACAGGCCGGCGATAAACCCGCCGATATGCGCCTCCCAGGCGACGAGTCCCTCCCCTGCCGGCATGCCGAGCCCAGTGGCGCCGAACGCGTAATTGAGCCCGAGCCACACCAGGATGAACATCAATGGCATACGGCTGGTGAAGGTTTCGCTGAGCGTCAGCGCCGGCTGCGGCCTGATTTGCCTCTCTCCTGAAATGCCCACGAGGGCGGGCCGTGCGAAAATCAGTCGAATGGAACCTGCTACCTGCGCCGATACCGCCGCCGAGGCACCGATCAACACGGCGATCTGGCTTGGATGGAACATATAATAGGCGAGCGCGCCGCCGATCGAGCCGAGCGCGCTGAGCAGGAGGAACCGTGCCGCGCCAAGCCGCCGCGCCAGCGGAGTTCCAAATGCCAGCATCGAGATCGAATTGAAACCCCAATGCATCCAATCGGCATGCAGGAAACTGTAGGTGACGAGGCTCCAGAACCGCGCCCCTTGCTCCAGCAAACTATCGCCGACCGGCAGAGTGCCGCCCAAACGCGCCGGTATGAACGCAAAATAATAAATGACCGTTTCTTCGCTCACCGGCCCATAGAGCCGGAAGAGATGGATCACCGCCAAAAGCCCGATTAACCATGGAATGATCCGCGGCACATTGAAGGCCGGGGGATGCCGGCGTACCGGGCTTTCGAACTCCATCATGCTCTCCTTCGCTCCTTCGCTGCCGGCTCGAACCTGACAGAACGCCATGATTACAATGGAGTTCATTATCAATGGCCTAGGCGCAGGAGATTCCCCTTTTTGGCACGCCTTCTGCAAGGGCTGTTTAGCGGTGTTGGAATGACACATAAATCGCCTCCAGTGGGGCCGGCGGGGCGAATAGGATGGGACGATTGCGTATGATGGACGATCCTTCTTCGACTCCGGAAATTGCCCATTCGGGCACGCGTCATCTCTTTCGCTACTGGGAATCCATCCGCAAGGAGCGCAGCACCCCCTTGCGCAGCGATATTGGGCTGCACAGTATCAGCCAGCTCCTGCCCTGGGTCTTTATTACCGAGCGAAGCGATGCTTCGGCCCACCTCCTCCGGCTGGCTGGAACCGGCATCTGCCGCCTGTGGGGCGCCAACATGACCGGAAGGGACCTCTTCGAGCGCTGGCCCGCCTTCGAGCGCCAGACGATGGCACGCCTGCTCGATTCCGCTTCGAGGCGACATCAGCCCTTCATCATGCGCTGCATGGCGAGAACCGACGGCGGCCGCCGCACCAGTCTCGAGATCATCGGGTTGCCCGTTGAAGCCGACGATACCGGCACCGTCCAGGTTCTCGGTCTCATCGTCCCACTAAGCGAGCCGGACTGGCTCCGCAGCGAGCCGCTGACGTCCTTCGAGCTCACCAGCATACGAATTTTCTGGACGGAGCAGGTCCCCAGCCAGGAAATAGCCCCCGCAAAGCCATCGAAGAAGCATTTGCCCCATCTTCAGGTCATCCAGGGCGGGCTTTCGCATTAACGTTTCTTTTGTCGGGCGGAAAATGAACCGTCAAGCTTAACCCGTAATTTACGGCGGATGCGTAGGCTTTCATCCGGGCTCCCGCTACAGTCTGCCATTCGAATCGGCGAGGCCCGCCAGCCCATGATTCGATGGATGTACCGTGACCGCATCTCTGTTCGATCCTGCCCTAACTCATGACCAGCCGCAGCTTGTGCCCGATGCCGATTTGGCCGGCCGATTCATGCTGCCCGATACGAGCGAACATCCCTGCAGGGTTTCTCAGCTCACGATTGACGGCGCCTTCTTCACCACCGATGCGCCACCCCCGCCGGGCCTGCCCATTGTCGCATATATCGATGGTATCGGCCGGGTTGTCGGCACCTCGGGCCCTCTCGCGGCCAAAGGGTTTTCGGTCAACTTCACCATGACCGGCACAACGCGCGACCGCTTTGCCTCACGCCTCGATGCATTGCACGGCAAGGAGGCAGCGCCTGAAACCAGCCTTCGCCGCTCGGTGCGCTATAACGTGAACACATCGTCTCAGCTGGGCCTGCCCGATGGCCGGATGTATGCCTGCGAGGTCCTCGATATTTCCCTGACCGGCGCCGCAGTCAAGACAGATGTCATGCCCTCGCTCGGCACCTGCGTGGTGATCGGCAAGATGCGCGGCCGGATCGTGCGCTACACCGACAGGGGCATCGCCATCGAATTCGTTAGGCCTTTGGATCGTGACAGCTTGGCCGAGCATCTCCGTTAGGATTTTTGCCGGCGATCGGCGGATTTCAGCGACCCCCATGGTTAATCGATCGCACAATTGGTTACAGAATTGTTCTTTATTTACAGACATTTGTGACGCAACACTGAACGCTCCTTCAAAACATTTCCGATAGCCTCCTTCCCAATGAACAAGGGTTGGGGTGTCGAACAATGTTTCCAAAACTGTTGAGTGCGCTGGCGTCTGGCCTGTTTGCCATGGCTACCGCCGCCCATGCGGTGGAAAGCAACGCTCCCGCGACGGAACGGGCCTTTGCTCCGGTTTATGGCAAAACGCTTCCCCCTATTGGATTTGTGGAGTTTTGCACCCGCGAGAAGCAGCACTGCCTTCCGGATAATTCCAATCGGCGTCGTCTCGCGCTAACCGAAGCGCATTGGAAGCTGCTGCAGCAGATCAACGCCCGAGTGAATTACTCAATTGCGCCGGTAAGCGACCTCGATCTCTATGCCGTTCCTGAGCGATGGGATTACCCCGTCTATGCGGGAGACTGCGAAGACTATGTATTGCTTAAAAAGCGCGAGCTCGAAAATCTTGGTTTCTCATCCCGTGCGCTGCTGATCACGGTCGTTCTCGACGAAGCCGGCGAGGGCCATGCCGTGCTCATGGTATCGACCACCCACGGAGACTTCGTTCTAGATAACCGCCGGGATGCGGTCGTCCGCTGGACTGACACGCGATATCGTTTTCTCAAGCGCCAATCTCAGGAGGATCCGCGCCTGTGGGTGGCGCTTTCCGAAGCCGGCAAGACATCGGTGGTGGAAGCCGCCCAGAACAACTGAGGAAATAAACATCAGAGATTGATCCGGTCGGCGTCCCCTCCCCATCCCCCACCAGACCGGGTCATAGGAGCCGGCTCAGCCCCACCCTGAGCCGGCTCCGCTTTATTCAATCGGCTTCATCCCCGTCACATAGCGTTTCCAATTGGCGGCATAGCCAAGTGCCGATCGTGTGATGCCTTCCACCTCTTCAGGCGAAAGCTGCCGGCTGACCTTGCCCGGCATCCCGATGACCAGCGAATTATCCGGGATCACGCGGCCCTCGGTTATCAGGGCCTTCGCTCCGATGAGGCAATTGCGGCCGATCCTGGCATGGTTGAGCACCGTGGCGCCCATGCCGATCAGTGAATTGTCACCGACCGTGCAGCCGTGCAGAATAGCCTGATGGCCGACGGTGCAATTGCGCCCGACGGTCAAGGGCGCACCGGCGTCGGTGTGAAGAACGGCACCGTCCTGCACATTGCTGCCGTCCCCGATGATGATGAGCTCCTGATCGCCGCGCACCACCGCCGCGAACCAGACACTCGCATCGGCTCCGATCTGGACTCTGCCGACGACCGTGGCCGTGGGCGCGATCCAATAGCGGCCGTTTCCCGGAAGCTTCGGCGCGATTCCTTCAAGCTCATGAATGGCCATGGCGGACCATGTGATATGATGGCATGTGATTCACTTTCGGCTCACCCTTCCATGACGCATTATCATAGCCATTACCAGCGCCAGCGCTTTCGGCAACGCTCCCTCGGCCTGTTGGTATTCTTCTTCCTTGCCGCCTTCATGATTTTTTCCGGTTCGATCCTGGCTTATTATTTCATTCCGGGTGGCGGCATTTTGCTTGCCCTGCCGGGCGGCGACCAGCACCCGCGCAATCGCCTTATCGAGATCGCCTTCGCCGGCGAAAAATTTTATGTTCCCGCTTCCATATTGAAACGCGTGAAGCGGCGGATGTTCGGCTCCGTCGAGCAGATCGACGTGCAGATCCCCTGGCCTTATGACCATCTCGCCGTAATCTCAGGGACGGTGCAGCAAACTGCCGACATCAGGGACTGGGTACTCATAACCCTGGTGCCGAAGGCCAAACGCAAGCCGCCTGACGAGCGCTTCAACACGATCGATAAATACTATTTCGCGGGTCCGCCGGTTCAGCAAGCCTCGGGCCTGCTGCGATATGATTACCGCGCCGATTCGCCTTACAAGGATTTGCAGCTGTTCGTCGACACGGCCGCGGCCGGCGCGCCCGCGGTCATTCGCTGCGATCTGAAGCCGTCGAGCCTCGGACCCATACTTTGCGAGCGCGAGGTAATGGCGAGCGAGCTGATCACGGCGCGCATTCGCTTTGCGAGACCGCACCTCGAGGATTGGCGAGATATCAATCGGGTGGCCCGCAGTGTCATCCGCGCGCTTCTGCGCAGGACCGCCGTTCGATAACCGCTAGCCTTCGAGGTCGATCTCCAGGATTGCCATCTGGAAATTATAGGACAGTTCGCCATCCTCATCGTCGCGAAACAGCACGCCGATGAATTCATCGCCGATATAGACTTCAGCGGAATCATCTTTCTGCGGCCGTTTTCTTACCTGAATGGAGGGCAGCTCGAACTTCATCCGCAGATATTGCGTAAGCTTTGTCAGTTCTTCGGGCTTCAACTCATGCTCCTCATGCTGTCGGCCAAGGGTCTAACCGGCCAAACTCGCAAGGACAAGCGCAAAAGCACCCCATCACACCCACGCCGTCCGGCCAAAGCCGGAATCCAGCTTCATTAAATCGGCGCCGTAGCTTAATCCTGCAGCCCGGCAATATCCTCGATGTGATGGTCCATCAGGCGGGCCGGCTCCTCGCAGCCGGCGGTGCCGACCAGCCGGGCCGGAACACCCGCGACCGTGCTTTTTGGCGGCACGTCGTGGAGAACGACCGATCCCGCGGCTACCCGCGAGCATTGGCCGATTTCGATGTTGCCGAGGATTTTTGCTCCCGCACCGATCAGAACGCCCTTGCGCACTTTAGGATGCCGGTCGCCCTCCTGCTTGCCCGTTCCTCCGAGCGTGACGCCGTGCAGCATCGATACATTGTCTTCCACGACCGCCGTCTCGCCGATGACGATGTCATGGCCATGATCGATCATGATGCCGCGCCCGATCGGCGCATTGGGATGAATGTCGACGCTCGCCACAACCGAAACGCGGCTCTGCAGGTAGAAGGCGAAGTCCTTGCGGCCCATTCGATAGAGCTGATGGCCCATCCGATGAGTCTGCAGCGACTGGTAGCCCTTGAAATAGAGAAGCGGCTCGATGTAGCGCGTGCACGCCGGGTCACGATCATAGGTCGCCAATATGTCGGCACGCGCCGCCTGCGCGATATCGGGATCGGCTTCGAGTGCGTCTTCGAACGCCTTGATCACCTGATCGGCACTGATGTCGGCGGTTCCCAGCCGCTGCGCCAGCCGATGGACGAGCGCTTCCTCGAAGCCGTCATGATTCAATATCGCGCCATAGATGAAGCCGCCGATCGCCGGGTCGTTGCGCACGATCTCCTCGGCCTCGGACTTGATCCGCGACCACACGAGATCGATCTTTTCGGCAGGCTGCAGGCTGACATTATGGCGGATCATTGGCTACTCCACGAGATAGTCCGATTATACCGTATTTGCGCGCGGCTCGCGAGCCTGCCACGCAAATGTGAAAGCCGCGTGGCGTTGCTGCTATCACTGCACCGCGTTAAGGAATGCCACTACGCTCTCCTTGTGCAGTCTGTCTCCTACGGCATTCATATGATTGCGGCCAGGCAAAATAACACCTTTGGCTCCGGGAATTGCCGCAACCAGGGGCTCGACCGGGCCGGCGGTCGAGTCTTCCGAGCCCGCTGCCACCAGGACGGGAACCCCGATCTGCTGCAGTTCCTCCTCGCTGATTGTCTGGCGCGCCGAGCGCATGCAGGCGGCAAGCGCCTTCAGATCGCTGCCGGTCTGTTCGGCAAAGCTGCGAAACGAACGCGCGGTTTCGCCGCTCACCGCAGCGAGGCTGTCAGCCTCCAGCGCCCGGGCAATGGGCTCATTATCGCCAATGCCGCGGATCATATTTGCTGCAAGGCCGGAAAGTATTGCAGCCGTCACACGCTCAGGATGGTCGATTGCAAGCAGCGCCGCAATGCGCGCTCCCATCGAGTACCCCATGACGGCAACATGCTCATGGCCAAGATGCTGGATCAGCCGATAAGCGTCATCGGCCATCAGCGCAACCGAGTAGAATTTCGGATCGTAGAATTTGCTGCTCTTGCCATGGCCGCGATTGTCGAAGGTGATGGCTTGATAGCCCGCCTGATTAAGCGAGCGCACCCAGCCCGTATCGACCCAGTTCACTCTGCTCGTGGATGCGAAGCCGTGGATCAGCAGAACGGGCCGCCCCTCGCCCCAGATCTCATAGGCAATCGTTACTGTGTCATGGGTGAAGAAGTGCAGAGCGATCCTCGATCGGAAAAAACTCGATGCTCATTTAGCCCAGATAGCGCGGTCCGCG
>DATFOT010000216.1:0-2697 GCA_035265265.1 Aestuariivirgaceae bacterium
CTCGTGCGGGCCTCTTCCTCCTCGAGCGTCTGCCGCTCGATCGTCAGCCGCTGCAAGGCGGCCGCGCGCGCCGCCTCCGTTTCGCGAAGCTTCGGCAGGCTTTCCGAAACCTCATCGCGGATCCGGGTCGTTTCCGACAGCACGCGCGTATGTTCGGCCAGATGTCTGGTGATCTCGTCGAGCCGTGCCTGTTCGCGCTTCACCGCCTCCACGGCATCGGCCCAGGCCAGGTAGAGCGACGCTGCTTCGTATTTCCGAAGGTCGGCGGAAAGCTGCTTGTATTTCTGCGCATGCCGTGCCTGCCGCTTCAGGCTTGCAAGCTGCGTTTCGAGCTGCGCCACTACATCTTGCAGGCGCTGAAGATTGCCTTCCGCCGCCTTGAGCTTCAGTTCCGCCTCATGCCGGCGCGTGTGCAAGCCCGCGATGCCGGCTGCTTCTTCGAGCACCCGCCGCCGTGCTTGCGGTTTGGCGTTGATGAGTTCGCCGATCTGGCCCTGCCGCACGAGGGAAGGCGAGCGCGCGCCGGTCGAGGCATCTGCGAAAAGCAGCTGCACGTCCCGCGCCCTCACATCGCGGCCATTGATGCGATAGGCCGACCCGGCCTCCCGCTCGATGCGTCTGGCGATCTCGATGGCTTCCAGCTCGTTGAATTCCGCCGGCGCCGTTCGGCCGCCGTTATCGAGCGTGACCACAACCTCGGCCATGTTCCGCGCCGGCCGCGACGCAGTCCCCGAGAAAATAACATCGTCCATGCCGGAGGCGCGCATGTTCTTGTAGGAGTTCTCCCCCATGACCCAGCGCAGTGCTTCGAGCAGATTGGATTTGCCGCAGCCGTTCGGCCCTACGATGCCGGTAAGGCCGGGCTCGATCAGAAGCTCCGTTGGTTCGACGAATGATTTGAAGCCCGATAGTCTGAGCCGGTTGAACTTCATGTGCCTCGTCCCGAACGGGACCCCTCAAGCCTGCGCCGTCAGGCAGCAAGCGCCGCATCGATTATTTTTCTGAACTCCTCAATGGGCTGCGCGCCGCTCAGCACCTGCCCGTTGATGAAGAATGTCGGTGTCGACTCCACCCCGAACTCTTTTCCGGCGCGGTCGCGGATTTCATGGATGCCTTTTGCAACTGGCTCGTTTTTCAGGCATGCATCGAAGTTTTCCCGCGTGAATCCGGCAAGCTGCGCGATCTTGAACAATTCATCCGCCGGATTGCCCGCCGTCCATTTTTCCTGCTGCTCGAAGAAGATGTCGATCAGGGGGTAATATTTGTCTTGAGGCGCGCAGCGCGCCAGCATGAAGGCCGCAAGGGCAAGATTGTCGAACGGGAATTCCCGGAAAATAAACTTCACCTTGCCCGTGTCGATATAGTCCTTCTTCAGGGCCGGGAAGGTTTCGCTGTGAAATCGCGCACAATGCGGGCAGGTGGCCGAAGCATATTCGATGATGACGACCTTGGCATCCGCCGACCCGAGCACGCGGTCTCCCAGCGTCGGCGGCTCCAGCAATTTGGCGGGATCGACCTTGCCCTGGGCCTGGGCTGTGCCGATGCCGCCCGCCGGGCTCGCCAAGGGCACGGCATGAAACCATCCGGAATAGGCGCCATAACCGGCGGCCCCCAGTGTGAGGGCCCCCATGACGGTCAGTATGTTTCGCCGATTGACAATCATGTCTCACCTACCATTACGAACATCAGCCTCGTTGCTATTGACGGGACTTTAGCCCCGTCCCAAGCCTCGCCAATGCATCTCTTAGAGCCTCATCATCGATTCCCGCAAGACGCTCCTTCAGCCCAGGGATTGCGTCGGAATCGGGCGCGGCCGGCTCCGGACCTCTCTTGTTCTTGCCGGGCTTTAGCGCACCTTGCACGATTTTCACCCCTGCGATCGCGCCATAGCCGAAATAGCTGTTGACCCGCTCGATCAGCCTCGGCACCTCATATTGCAGTTCCAGCGCGAAGCCTGGGTTCGTGTGAATTACGAGGACTCCCCCGTATTTCCTTGCCGAACCGGGCTGTTTTGGCCACCGGATGCGCGCCGGCCTGGTATGTTCGCTGAGCCTTTCGCCCACGATGGCCTCCCATTGGGCAAGAATTTCGCCATAGGCGAATCCATGGCGTTCGTACACCGCCTGGGTCAGCGCTTTGAAGTGCTTGTCGAGCCTGTCCATGCCTGTCCTATATAGTAGCAATAATGTCGCGGCGCGAGATGAACACAGCTGAGCACCACTTGCCGGACACCCCCGCCGCTGCCCTTCTCGGCTGGTACGATCGTAACCGCCGCCGTCTGCCCTGGCGGGCGGAACCGGGCGAGGCTTCCGATGCCTACCGGATATGGCTGAGCGAGATCATGCTGCAGCAGACCACAGTCACCGCGGTCATACCCTTTTTCCTTCGCTTCCTGTTGCGCTGGCCCAATGTTGAAGCCCTTGCCGCAGCGTCTCTCGACGATGTTTTGCGCGCCTGGGCCGGCCTTGGTTACTACGCCCGTGCGCGCAACCTCCATCGCTGCGCGAAGATGGTCGTTGAGCATCACGGCGGCAGCTTTCCCTCTGACGCCACGGAACTCAGGAAACTGCCCGGCATCGGTGACTATACCGCAGGCGCCGTCGCAGCTATCGCCTATGGCCGGCCTGAAGTCGCCGTGGACGGCAATGTCGAGCGCGTGATCGCACGGCTCCGCGCCGTCGAAACGTCTCTGCCCAG
>DATFOT010000217.1:0-2819 GCA_035265265.1 Aestuariivirgaceae bacterium
ACTTTGGTTTCCTGTAGTCACCCTGCAACACTCAAATCGAAAGCAGCTTCACTCCCCTCAACCTGATTGACAACAAAGGTCTGCCACTGCTTGAAAAACAAGGTTCAAGCTTGGCCGATGTGCATGGTCAAGATTGACACATCCAGGGGCGTAGATGACTGAGGAAAAGCGGGCCGAACTATATACCAGCCCAGGTGGGAAGTTCATTCGAGCGGATACTCTCCCAAGGGTACTGGCGCATTGGCGCTCTATGCGAAGCGCACAGAAGCAGTCCCACTTTATCAAATACGATGGGGAGCCTTATGTCGGAGAAGAAATAGACAAGCTTCAAGTCATGAAGGCTTAGATTGTTCAACATGAAGCTTTGGTTTCTTCATTGAGAGTCCAGCCTATTGGAGTCAGGAACTACCGCTTGCGTTTGTTCTAAGGATCCGGCAGTTTGTCAATCGGCGTTCAAATTTGGCTCTGACGCATTTTTGGTGCAGCTCCGCTTATTCTGCGCCGATTAGTCTGGCTTGAAGCAGATCGAGTTTCCCCCGGCCCTACATTTGGCGTCTGACGAGCTTGAGGCGGGTGATCTGCCCCTCGGTCTGTCCGTTGGACCAAGGCGAGGTGATCGCTGCTCGAACCGCCGCTTCATCACTCGTCACGCCGCGGGCGAACGATGCGACAAGACTGGCACGGGCGCGCTCGATCCATGGGGTGAGACCCGCCTCAGCCTTGCGCCGGATCATCAGGTGGAATTCGGCGATGATCTCGCGGGCCTCAACCAGGTTTGGTACACCAGCCTCGATCGCCGCGACCGTGACGGTCTCGGCTTTCGTGAGCAAATCCCGCCCGATTGTCATGAGGCGCGCAATTGTTCTAGCCGACGGGATCCGCTGAAGGTTTTGGGCATCGGCCTTTTCGGCCCGTCGTCTGCGGGTCGCCCACTCGCTGATGACGCGGAGCGAGCCTCGGAAGCCACGCGCCGTCAAGCGTCGCCAAAGTTCAGCACCATTTCGACAGCCGGACGCCCACTGATCGTCGAGCCACGGCAGATGTGGGTCCAGCGAACTTTGCCGGGTCCGGAAGACATCGGTGCGCTCGCCGCGGATCACCTGCCGTACCAGCTTCCTGCTGTGGCCAGTCTGGCGCACGATCTGCTTGATCGGCGTTCCGCCTTTCGACAGGGCCAAGATCGTCGCATTGGTCTCTTCGCGGCGGAGATATCCTTCATACTGCAGGCGCTCGGCCGCGCTGAGCAGTTTGGGATTGATGGTTGTCGCCCCGATTGCGCTGCGGATCTGGCGCATCGATTTGCGGATGGCATCGAGGAAGGCCCGACTGGCATTCTCCATCAAATGCCAACGATCAGCGACCTGTACCGCATGCGGGAGGGCTCTTGCCGCAGCTTCGCCATATCCTCCGCCGCGATCGCGAGCGACTATAGCGATCGTGGGATGAGCGGCGAGCCAGGCTTGGGCTGTCGCAGGCTCACGATCTGGCAGCAGAGTGACGATCCGGCGCCTTTCAAGGTTGCAGATGATACTCGCGTATCGGTGATTGCGCCGCCAGGCCCAATCATCAATGCCGATAACATTAAGTGGGTCAGCCGGGGGACGGTGACGACGTCGGACCACGCGCAGGAGAGTATCCTTACTCACCGGCAGCATCAGCCGTCTTGCGAAGTCTGCTGCTGGTCGACCGCCAAGCGCCAAGCCGAGGTGATGAACGATAGAGTCCAGCCTCGCCGTGCGTCGCGCCGATGGTGCCAGTACCTCTTCGGCGAAGCGCTCCGTGAAGATTTGGCGCCCGCACAGAACGGCGTCGCAGCGGAAGCGTCGGGCAATTACGATGAGCTGGACGGTCCGCCCCGAGAGCGGCAGATCCGTCACGCGTCTTCGATAGCGGCTATGGACACGCCGGGATACCGCTCCGCACGATGGACATAGACCAACGCTTCCGGACGCCCGGACCACAACAATGGCCTTATCACCCTCGTAGTACGCACTCTCTACAACAAACCCACGCGGCACCAGACTGGAGCGGTGGAGTGCTTGCTGCATGGCGCTGATTCTCCCTCAATCAAAGCGCCAGACATCCCCCAAACTGCATCAAAAGTGAGTCAGAGCCCTTATTCCATGCCGAAACACAATCGGAGCTGCACAAGCTCATTGTCGAACTCGATTTCCCGGCAATTTATACCACCAACTATGATCGAAACCTCGAGACGGCGTTCGAAATCCACCACAAGCCTTATGCGAAGATCGCCAACGCGAAGCATATCGCAGACGCGGCTCAGGATATTACGCATATCATCAAGTACCATGGTGATTTCGATGACGATGCGTCGCTGGTTTTTACCGAGACGGATTTTCTGGATCGACTGTCGTTCGATTCGCCGCTGGATATTAAATTCCGGGCGGATGCGCTTGGCCGCACCGTTCTGTTCATCGGCTACAGCATGTCCGATCCCAATATCCGCCTGCTATTGCACAGCATTTGGCGGACCTGGGAAAAATCAGGCCATAAGGCCCATCGGCCGCCCTCGTTTGTGTTCATGCCATCGTCTAACCCGGTGCAAGAGGCGATCCTGGCACATTGGGGGATTACCTTATAACCCCCGAAAGCGGAAGCTGCCGAGATGACCTATTGACGACTTTCCTTGCCGATATCCGAGCGAGATCCCAACGTTGATGATTTAAATTCAATTATGGGAATCTGTGACCCTGCTGCTCGGCCTTGCGCTGGACCATGATGTGCCAAGCCTCTTCCTTTAATTCGTCGAGATCGTAATCATCGCCGGTATCGAGTTCAAGGTGGCCTTGCTCGCAAGC
>DATFOT010000218.1:0-5804 GCA_035265265.1 Aestuariivirgaceae bacterium
TCCAAGGCTTGAAGCATTCCGGTTCGGCGCCCGGGCCCTGAACAACCTCCGGTCCAGCGGCCAACGCCGCGGCAACACCGAAAGAACACAGCAAGGCGGCGGTCAGCGCGCCCTGCCTAAACTTATGCCCATAATCCATCGTTTCCTCCCTCGTGGATTCTTGATTGCTGGGCAATGTTAGCATCAGTTGTATGACAATTGCACTGATTATGTGGCCGTTTGCGAGCAGTTTTCACAATCGCCGGCACGCGAATAGCTTCGCTCGCTTTCGGCGGATTGACTCGACTTTTGAAGTGGTCCAGCTTTCGGTCCAGTCTGGGAGGAGTTCCGTTCATGACTGCACACGATACGCATGCATTTTCATTCGGACGCAAACTCGCTTCGCTGGTCGCACTGGGAGTCATGTCAGCATTCGGCACTACGCCCGCCATTGCCCAAGAGCTTAACGCGCTGGTCTGGTGCGATCACGCCGACCCGGCCCTGCTCAAGCCATTTGAAGAAGCCAATGGCGTGAAGGTGAACGTCAAGGAATTCGAGGGAACGGGCGCAGGCCTTGCAATTATCGAGCAGTCGCAACCCGGCGACTGGGACGTGATGGTCATCGACTCCATCGATGTGCGGCGCGGAGTCGAGAAAAATCTCTTCGAACCGCTACCGGAAGACAAGCTGCCGTGGACCGATCTCTTCCCTGAGGTGATGATGGAACAGCATACGAAGCTGGATGGCAAGCGCTACGGGATCACCGAAAAATTCGGCTACAACACCATTGGTTTCAACAATCAAAAAGTCGACCCGAAGGACATGCAAACCCTGGCATCGCTCGGGGATGAAAAATACAAAGGGCGGCTTGCGATCTACGACTACTATCTGCCGGTCATGGGCATGGCGGCGCTGGCGGTAGGCAAGAAGACGGCGGAACTCACTGCAGCCGATCTTCCCGCCATCCGGGACGTGCTGTTGAAATGGAAGGGCAATTCGAAGCTCGTGGGCGAAGTGACCGCCAGCCAGACGGCGCTTGCCACAGGCGAGGTCGACATATTGATCGGCGGGGGCGAATGGGTGACAGCGGGTCTTGCCAAGGAAAATCCAGCGCTCGATTTCTCAATTCCCAAAGAGGGCGGTATTCTTTGGTCGCAGTCGCTGGCGATGTTCGCAACCAGCAAGAACAAGGATCTTGCGCTCAAATTCATCCAATATGTCATGAGCCCGGAAGGGCAGGCGCGGCTTGCCACCTCGTCGTGTTATTGGGGCATGCCGGCGAGCCAGAAAGCAGCGCTTGCCGAAGGGGATAAGAAGATCCTTCGTTTCGGCGAACAGAAGGAATTTCTCGCGCGCGCTCAGTCCTATCCGGCGCCGGACGCCGATCTGGACAAGCAAATGCAGGATGTCTGGACCGAAATGCTGCAAGCGCAGTAGGCATGGACGCTGAGATAAGGCTTCGGCGGATAAGTGGAGAACGCCTGAAGCCTTGGATGTTCGTGGGCCCGCCGCTGCTGTGGACGGCGGCATTCTTCATTTTGCCGTTTGCGGCGATGGGCGTTGTCAGCCTGTGGACGCGAACGAGCGCTGGCGGAACACCAAGCTTTAGCCTTGCCAATTACGCGCAGTTTTTTGCGAACCCCAGCTATTTCCAAGCGATGGTCAATTCGCTCGAGGTAACGGCGATGGTGACCGTACTCTCGATCCTTCTTGCCTATCCCCTCGCCTGGGTGATTGCAGAGAAGGTGCCGGAGCGCTGGCAGAGACTGGCGCTGATGCTGGCCGTGTTGCCGTTCTGGACGTCCTATGTGGTGAGGTCCTACAGCTGGCTCCTGGTGCTCGCCGAGCGTGGGGTCGTGAACAATGCCCTCCTGTCGCTTGGGGTTCTGTCGGAGCCTGTGCAACTCGCCAATACGCGGTTCGCAACTGTGCTGGGGTTTGTGCATTTCTTCGTCATGCTGCTGACACTGACGATATTTGCCAGCCTGAAGCAGCTTCCGGCAAGCTACCGGCGCGCTGCTGCCGATCTCGGCGCCAGCGGACTGCAAATATTCGTTCACATCATCCTGCCGCTGACGTTTCCAGGCATCGTGGTGGGAGCGTTTCTCACCTTCGTCCTCGCCATGGGCGACTACATCACCCCCCAGATTCTCGGCGGCAACAACGAGCTGCTCATGCCGCAGCTCATCATGATGCAGATCGGCCGGCGGGGCGATTTCCCGCTTGCCTCGGCTCTATCCTTGCTGCTGATGGCGGTGGTGACCGTCGCATATTTGTCATCGGCGCGCTGGCTCAAAATCGAGAGGAGCTGACCGATGCGGCGGATCGGCGGCTCACTTGCCATCGCCTACGCGATCGTTCTCTATGGGTTCATTTTCCTCCCAGTGATCGTGCTGGTATTATTCTCATTCCAGGGCACGCTGTTTCCAGTTCCGCCGTTCAATGGCCCCTCGTTGCGCTGGTACCAAGCCGCATTTGGGGATGCACGGCTGACGGCGGCGCTCGGCAACTCCCTGATGGTAGCCGCGGCGTCCTCGGGCCTAGCTGTGGTGCTCGGATTTATGGCGGCCTTCGGATTTGCGCGCTATCGGGTGAGGGGGGCCGGCGTGCTTCGCGGCGTATTGGCGGCGCCGCTCTCGGTCAGTTATCTGATCATCGGGATGGGATTGCTCATCCTGTTTAACGGGCTCGGCGTACCGAAGTCGCTCCTCGCCGTCACGATCGGGCATGTTGTGATCAATCTGCCGCTGTGCTTCGCCATACTCTACAGCCAGATGGGAGAGCATCAGGTGAACATCGAGCGCGCGGCGCGCGATCTCGGAGCCAGGGATTGGCAGGTGCTGCTTTACATCACCGCGCCAATGCTTTGGCCGGCGCTGTTTGCAGGTTTTTTTCTGTCCATGACGTTCTCCTGGGATGAATTCGTCATCGCGTTCCTGCTGACCCGTTTCGATACGACATTGCCGGTCGAAATATGGAACCTGCTGCGCTCCGGCCTCAGTCCGAAGACCAACGCTATTGGCTCCGTCGTGTTCGGCGTGTCGGTCGTTCTTGCCGTGCTTCTCGAAGCCGTGGTGCTGCGCAGGCGAACGCAATCATGAGCATGCCGCTGGCAGTCATAGACAAGGTTTCGCACCGTTTTGGCACCGTCGATGTGCTGAAGGATGTAAACCTCGAGGTCCAGCAGGGGAGTTTCACCGTTTTGCTCGGGCCTTCGGGATCGGGCAAGACAACGCTCCTGCTCATCCTCGGCGGATTCCTGACACCGTCGGAGGGCCGCGTCTTCATCGCCGGAGAAGACTGCACTCTTTCTCCTCCGGCGCTGCGGCCAACCACTACCGTTTTCCAGGATTATGCGCTGTTTCCGCACATGTCGGTGGCGGCCAATGTGGCTTTTGGCTTGCGGATGCGCGGCATCAGGGCGGCGGAACGAAACGGAGCAGCGCTGAACATGCTGCGCCTGGTGGGCCTCGAAACACAGGCAGTCAAGAAGCCGCATCAACTTTCCGGGGGCCAGCGCCAGCGTGTTGCGCTTGCACGGGCCCTCATCATGCAGCCACAGGTTCTTCTGCTCGATGAGCCCCTTGGTGCGCTCGACGTGAAGCTGCGGCGGCAGATGCAGGACGAACTCAAAACTCTCCAGAAACGCGTGGGAACGGCATTCATTCACGTGACTCACGACCAGGAAGAGGCGATGGCGCTCGCTGACACCGTCATCGTGATGAACGGCGGCCGGATCGTTGATTGGGGAACCCCAGAACAGGTCTACTCACGTCCGCGCACCCGCTTCAGCGCCGCATTCATGGGAGAAAGCAATCTGCTCGATGGAATAGTAGCAAAGTCCGGCAAGTCGGAGGTTCTGGTTTCCACGCTGCTAGGCGAGATCCAGCTCTCCGGCGAAGCAAAAGCGGGTGAAAAAATCAATGTTGCCATCAGGCCTGAAAATCTGAAACTGCAGAGCGGGCGCGGCGCGAGGCTTCATCTCGGGAAGGCGCGCGTATGCGAGGTCATGTTCCAGGGGAGCTTCAAACGCATGAGCGTCCGGACGGAAGGCCGCGAGCCGCTATTGCTGATGCTGCGCGTGGCCGTCGAAGAGAGCGCAAAGGTGGGGGAGCAGGTCGATCTCTACTGTCGTCCTTCTGATTTCGCTCTTCTACGCGAGTAAAGCATGAGCGGGTTCCTTGAAATTGCAGGAGCAGCGGAGTGGTACGAGACCATCCGCATGGCGGATGGCGTAACGCTTATCCACGAGCCCTGGATCAAGCCCTTTTACCGCTGCAACATGTGGCACGTGCGGGGGCGAGACCGGGATCTCCTTTTTGACTCCGGGCTCGGCCATGTGAGCCTGCGGCGACAGGTGGCGCTGCTGGCCGAAAAACCAATCGTCTGTGTCGCCAGCCACACGCATTTCGATCATATCGGCAGCCACCATGAGTTCGAAGAACGCTGGGTGCACATAGCCGAAGCGGCGATATTAGCCGACCCGCGCAATGACTGGACGCTAGCGGACCGCTATGCGGGGGATGAAATGTTCGATCGGCTGCCGCAAGGGTGGGACGCGGCAAAATACCGGGTGCATCCGGCGCCGCCGCAGCGGTTGCTACATCAGGGCGAGCTGGTTGATTTGGGCGACCGAGCTTTCGAGGTCATTCATACGCCGGGCCATTCCCCGGGGGGGATCGGGCTGTTTGAACCGGCAAGCGGAATGTTCCTCTCGGGAGACATCATCTACGACGGACCGCTCATCGACGACGCTTATCATTCGAACCCCGAAGAGTACGCCGCGACCTTGCAGCACTTGCGGACGCTCAAGGTCAGCGTTGTGCATGGCGGCCATTTTCCAAGCTTCGGGCGCACGAGGTTTGGACAAATCATCGAGGAATATCTGGAGAACCGGCGGAAAGCAGGCTGCCACCTTGCTTCTTAAGAAAGAGGGGGCTTTAGTTTTCATTGGAAGAAAATCCCGCTAATCTCACTCACCAACCCCCTTGGCCGCCACCTAAAGATAAGAGGAGAACCCTACATGCTACAGCTCAGCCGCGATGAACTGCTGGAGGCTTACCGGCGGATGAAAACGATCCGTGAATTCGAGGAACGGCTGCATGTGGAGTTCGGCAACGGTGAAATTCCCGGGTTTGTGCATCTCTATGCCGGGGAGGAGGCGAGCGCGGTCGGGGTGTGCCAGCAGCTCAAGGAAGATGTCGATTACATCGCCAGCACGCACCGCGGCCATGGCCATTCGATCGCCAAGGGCTGCGACGTCGACGGCATGATGCTGGAAATCTTCGGAAAGCAGGGCGGCCTGTGCAAGGGCAAGGGCGGTTCGATGCATATCGCCGATCTCGATAAGGGAATGATGGGCGCCAATGGCATCGTGGGCGGAGGCCCACCTCTGATATGCGGTGCGGCCCTTTCGGCAAAATATCGTCGAACCGGCGGGGTTGCCATCGCTTTCGTCGGAGATGGAGGCTCGAACCAGGGAACTACCTTTGAGGCTATGAATCTGGCGTCGGTGTGGAAACTGCCTGCGATCTTCGTCTTCGAGAACAACGGCTATGCGGAATCGACTGCAAGCAAATGGTCGGTATCGTCCGGCGACATCGCCAAGCGTGCCGATGCCTTCGGCATGCCCGGCAAAATCGTCGACGGTCATGACTTCTTTGCGATCTACGAGGCTGCCAAGGAAGCGATCGACCGTGCAAGGGCGGGAGAAGGGCCCTCGCTGTTGGAATTCAAGCTGAACCGGTACTTCGGCCATTTCGAAGGCGATGCCCAGACCTATCGCGGCAAGGACGAGGTGAAAAAACTTCGCGAGGCAAAGGACT
>DATFOT010000219.1:0-9602 GCA_035265265.1 Aestuariivirgaceae bacterium
GTCGATGGTGGCGGAAACTTCCTCGCCGCGCATGATTTCGATACGCTGCTCGAAGATCACCTTGCGCTGATCGTTCATGACATTGTCGAATTTGAGCAGGTTCTTGCGGATATCGAAGTTGCGGGCTTCGACTTTCTGCTGAGCCTTTTCCAGGGCCTTGTTGATCCAGGGATGAACGATCGCCTCACCTTCCTTGAGGCCTAAGGTCTGCAGCATCTTGTCCATGCGCTCGGATCCGAATATCCGCATCAGATCGTCTTCAAGCGAGAGGAAAAAGCGGGATTGGCCGGGGTCACCCTGCCGTCCGGAACGGCCACGCAGCTGGTTGTCGATGCGGCGGCTCTCATGACGCTCGGTGCCGATGACGCAGAGGCCGCCGCCGGCGAGAACGAGCTCACGGTTGGCGGCTATCTCGGAACGGATGGCCGCAATCCTGCGGCTGCGCTCGGCCTCCTCGGCGACCCCTTGCAGTTCGCCGGCGATCCGCATATCGGCGTTGCCGCCAAGCTGAATATCAGTGCCGCGGCCAGCCATGTTGGTGGCGATCGTCACAGTACCGGCAACGCCGGCCTGGGCGATGATCTGCGCCTCCTGCTCGTGATATCTGGCATTGAGGACGCTGTGGGGAATATTCATCGATTTCAGCTCTGCTGAGAGCCGTTCCGATTTCTCAATCGAGGTGGTGCCGACGAGAACAGGCTGGTTGCGCCCGCGGCATTCCTCAATGAGCGCGACGATGGCCTTGGTCTTTTCCTTGTAGGTCCTATAGACCTCGTCATCCTCATCGCGGCGCATGACCCGCACGTTAGTTGGGATCTCGGCGACATCGAGGCGATAGATGTCCATGAATTCCTCGGCCTCCGTCGCAGCCGTACCGGTCATTCCGGCGAGCTTCCGGTAAAGGCGAAAATAGTTCTGGAAGGTGATGGAAGCGAGAGTGCGGTTCTCGGGCTGTATCGCCACATGCTCCTTCGCCTCGAGAGCCTGGTGCAAGCCCTCGGAGTAGCGGCGCCCCGGCATCATGCGGCCGGTGAATTCGTCGATGATCACCACCTGCCCGTCCTTGACAATGTAGTCGCGGTCGCGGTGGAAGAGCGTATGGGCGCGCAGGGCCTGGGTGACGTGGTGGACGACAGTGACGTTCTCGCTGTCGTAGAGCGATTCTCCGGTGAGGAGCCCCGCTTCCTTGAGCAGCTGCTCGAGATGCTCGTTGCCGGCCTCGGTAAGGGTGACAGTGCGCTGCTTCTCGTCGAGCTCATAATGTTCGCGGCTCAGCTTCGGAATATAGGTATCCAGCGTAGTGTAAAGGTCGGAGCGATCTTCAACAGGCCCTGAGATAATGAGAGGGGTGCGCGCTTCGTCGACCAGAATGGAGTCTACTTCGTCGACGATCGCAAAATTATGACCGCGCTGGACCATCTCCTCGAGATGGTACTTCATGTTATCGCGCAGATAATCGAAGCCGAGTTCGTTGTTCGTGCCGTAAGTCACATCGCAGCCGTATTGGACGCGGCGCTCGTCATCGGTAAGGCCATGAACGATGCAGCCGACGGTAAGGCCGAGAAACTCGTAGATGCGGCCCATCCATTGCGCGTCGCGCGATGCGAGGTAGTCGTTCACGGTGACGACGTGAACGCCCTTGCCGGATATTGCATTGAGGTAAACCGGCAGGGTGGCCACAAGGGTCTTGCCTTCACCCGTCTTCATCTCGGCGATGCGGCCCTCATGGAGGACCATGCCGCCGATGAGCTGAACATCAAAATGACGCTGGCCCAGAGTGCGCTTAGCCGCCTCGCGGACCGTGGCAAAAGCTGGCACGAGCAGGTCGTCGAGAGAGGCGCCTTCCGCATATTTCAGACGGAATTCCGCGGTGCGGGCCTTGAGCTCGGCATCGGAGAGCTTCTCGATTTCTGCTTCGATCTCGTTTATCGCCGGGACCCTGGACTGATATTGCCTGATCTTGCGATCGTTGGACGAGCCAAAAATCTTGGCGGCGATCGAGTTTAAACCGAGCATGCGCATGTTTCCTTTTGCCGGCGAGAATCAACCTGCCGGATAACGGCCGGAGCCCCCCCATCGCCCGTGGCCGACCTTGTAGTCAACTGGGGCTCACGGGGCAATCAGGCTCAAGGGGGTGCCTGAATAGTTTTTCAGCGCGGGCGAGCTGTGGGCTCAATTAGGGCCGAAGCCGTAAGATTTCAATGGTGTAGCTGCGTCAACTTGTGCACTTGGCCTAAAAACAGCAGACTTGAATCGGGCAAGCAATACGATCATTGTGCCGCGGCAAGACGGGAAGCTCATCCATCCTGCGGCGCCATGGATGGCAAACAGCATATTGTTGCCGGATTTCAGCGGCAACAAGCTCGCGGGCGGAGGCGTGGCGGTTCACTCAACAGGTTCGGCAAGCAACAGGTTCGGCAAGCAACAGGTTCGGCAAGGTGGATTCGATGAAGATATGGAAATTTCTGACTCTTCTAGCGGTGTCGACTCCGCTAGCTGTCAGTTCCCTGCCCGCAGCGGCGGAGGACAAGGTTATCGTCATCATTAATGGGCATGAGATCAAAACTTCCGAGGTCGAGATCGCTGCTGAAGACATCGCGATGCAGCTGGGCGATCTGCCGGCGAAGCTCAGATATCCGTTTCTGATCGAATATTTGGTGGAGCGGCATCTCTTGGCACAAGCGGCCGTGAAGCAGGGCGTGGCTGATTCCGAGGAATACAAAAAGCGGCTGGCATTTTATCAGGCGAAGGCGCTGCGCGACGCTTATTTCAGCGATTCGATCAAACCCTCGGTGACGGATGAGGAAGTAAAGACCGCCTATGAAAAGGAGGCCTCGAAAATCAAGGTCGCCGAACGGGTGCGCGCACGTCACATTCTCGTCCAGACGGAGAAGGAAGCCAAGGAGGTAACGGCAAGGCTCAGCAAAGGCGAGAAGTTCGAAGATATCGCCAAGCAAGTCAGCCTCGACGGATCGAAGGATTACGGCGGCGATCTTGGATATTTTTCCTCCGAAGAAATGGTGCCGGAGTTCTCCAAAGCGGCTTTCGCGCTGAAAATCGGCGATATTTCGCCGCCAGTGAAGACCGACTACGGCTGGCATGTGATCAAGCTCGAGGATCGCAAGCAGGGCGGAGCCCAACCCTTCGACCAGGTGAAAGCCGGGATCAAGGCGGTGTTGATGCGCAAGAAGGTGCAGGACACGGTGACCGAGCTGCGCAAACAGGCCAAGATCGAGATCATAGACCCCGATCTCAAGAAGCTGCAGGAGATGGGGGAGAAAAAGATGGAAGAGTTTAAGAAGAAAGGCACTGCCGCTCCCGCCAGCGGGCAACCGGCGGCGGGTGCAAAGCCAGCCGCGGACGGCAAGCAGGATCTGCAGACGCAGCAATAAGGGCTTCGCGGCGGGGGCGTCATGTCGCACAGGATTTCGCCGCTCGCGCCGGACCGGCTGCCGGAACTGCCGGCCATCGCGGGGGTGAAGCTGGCGGCAATCGAAGCGGGGATCCGGTATCGCGGACGCCCGGATGTGATGCTGGCCGTGCTTGAACCCGGTACCGCCATCGCCGGCGTGTTTACCCGCTCCCTGACGCGTTCGGCTCCTGTTGAATGGTGTGCCGGGAATGTCGGCAAGGGAAAAGCGCGGGCCATCATCGCCAATGCCGGCAATTCCAATGCCTTCACGGGAAAGGCCGGAACCCAATGCGTGCGGGCCGTCACCAAATCGGTTGCCGATGCGCTGAACTGCGAAGCCTCGCAGGTTTTCATCGCCTCGACCGGGGTCATCGGTGAGCCGCTCGATCCTTCGCTGATCACGCGCAGCGTGCCGAAGCTGGCGACCGACGCACGCGGGGACGGCTGGCGCGAGGCCGCCCACGCCATTCTAACGACCGACACATTCGCCAAGATGGTCAGCGTCACCGCGCGCTATGCCGGCGAGACGGTGACGATCAATGGTTTCGCCAAAGGGTCGGGCATGATCGCACCGGACATGGCGACCTTGCTGGCTTTTTTCTTCACCGATGCGCGCGTACCGGCCCGCATTCTCCAGGCACTGTTGAAAAATGTGGTCGCCCGAAGCTTCAACTGCATAACGGTCGACGGCGACACATCGACCTCGGACACCTTGCTGCTGGCAGCAACGGGCCTTGCCGGGGCGGCGCCAAAGAGCCTCAGGGGCTCCGATGATCCGCGCCTGAAAGGATTTGCCGAGGCGCTTGAAACCGCAGCGCGAGAGCTGGCGCTGCTCGTGGTCAAGGATGGAGAAGGTGCTGAAAAGCTCCTCACCATCACCGTCACGGGAGCAGCCAGCACAGCGGAAGGACGAAGGATCGGCTTCAGCATCGCCAACTCACCGCTCGTGAAAACAGCAATCGCGGGGGAGGATGCCAATTGGGGGCGCATCGTCATGGCGGTGGGCAAATCCGGCGCACGGGCGAACCGCGACAAGCTCAAGATCTCGATCGGCGGGATCAGAGTCGCGAGCAACGGCATGCGCGATCCCGCTTACCGGGAGGAAGAGGTCGTGCCGCACATGAAGGGCCGTTACATCGACATCGAGGTCGATGCCGGCGTCGGGCGAGAGAAGGCGACCGTCTGGAGCTGCGACCTGACGCACCGCTACATCGACATCAATGGCTCGTATCGCAGCTGATTCTAGAGCGTTGGTGCTGGTGGCAGCCTGTGCGCTGGTGGACAGCGATGGGCGGGTGCTCATCGCGCAGCGGCCAGCGAACAAGGATATGGCCGGGCTATGGGAATTTCCCGGTGGAAAGGTGCATGCGGGCGAACGGCCGGAAGCGGCGCTCATTCGCGAACTCAAGGAGGAACTCGACATCGATGTGAGCGAGGCCTGTCTCGCGCCCCTGACCTTCGCCAGTCATCGGTATGACAGCTTCGATCTTCTGATGCCGCTCTATGTCTGCCGACGTTGGGAGGGCGCGCCACGAGCCATGGAAGGCCAAGGGCTTAAATGGGTCAGACCGAAGAAGCTGCGCGATTATCCCATGCCTGCAGCGGATCTGCCGCTCATCCCGCATGTGATCGATATGCTCTAGGGCATTTACTCGTCGCGCTTCAGCGGTGTTTCCTTGACGCCGAGCGCATCGGCCAAACGTTTCGCCGCACTTCCTGGGCGCAGCGGCTTCGGCTGCGACTCGTGAGGCGACCAGGCAGTGAGATAGATGATCTCGAAGGTCGCGGATATTCGGCCATCCTCTGGGGGTACATGAGCCGCATAGGCTTCCATGAGGCCGGTGAGCAGACGACGGGTCATAGGTCGCCGCGATCTGGCCAGCAGGGCATTTGCCAGGCCCAGACCCCGCAAGTCGTGCATCAGTGCGAGAAGGTCGGGATAGCGGACTATGCGGCGATCGGCGTCGACGACCGGCAAGGCAAAGCCGGCACGCTGAAGCAGCGCGCCCCATTCCCGCACATGGACGAAGGGAGCGATGCGCGGGGAGGTTCCGCCGAGCACATGGCTTTCCGCAGCCAGCCAAGCTCGGCGCAGCTCGGTCAAGGTTTCGCCACCCAGGGTCGCGGCAAGGAAAAGTCCATCAGGGGCGAGCGACCGCCTGACCTGGGCGAGGGTGCCCGGAATGTCATTCACGCTCTCGAGGCCGAGCAGCTTGATAAAGCCGCTGAGGCTTTCAGCGGCAAAGGGCACGGCCTCTTCATCGAACAGCAGTGCCGCGCCGTCGAATGGGACGCTGTCGGAAGCATAAAGCGCAGCGGTAGTGCGAAGACCCCCCAATGAATTTACAGTGTCAGTGAACCCGGCCCATGCGCGGCAATTCGCGTGAGCGGCCGGTTTACAATTGCGAGGCGTGCGAGCAGGTCGGCGATGATGATCTCGTTCAGGAACTGCGGAGCCGATCTTGCCCATCGCTGCCGCCGGTGACGGATAAGGCTGCGGTCAAAGATGACGGGCGGTGTTGTCATGATCCATCCTTGAAGAAGATGGCCGGCCGTTGCGCCGGGAGCCGTGGGCAGCGCATTATGCACAAAGGGGGGAATGCAATGCATGCCATCTTCTCGGCCCGGCAAATGGCTGGACTGGCGCTTGATCTCATCATGCCGCCCTTGTGCGTTTCCTGCGCGGCCCGGGTCGTGCTGCCGGGAAATCTCTGTGCCGCCTGCTGGTCACAGCTCAGCTTCATCGAGGAGCCGTGCTGCGCGATGTGGGGCGAGCCCTTTGCCTATGATGCGGGACCGGGCCTGCTGAGTGCCCGCGCGTTGGCCAGACCCGCACCGTGGAGCAGATTTTCGGCCGCGGTGATATTCAACGATCAGGCGGCCAAGCTGGTCCATGGGTTGAAATATCATGACCGGATGGAAACCGCAGCACTGATGGCGAAGCTGATGTGGAGGGCCGGACAGAACCTCTTTGGCGGGGCAGGGGTGTTGGTGCCAGTTCCGCTGCATCGCTTTCGGCTGTGGCGGCGGCGGTTCAATCAGGCAGGAGTCCTTGCCCATGCGCTGGCGCAGATTTCGGGCCTCGAGTACCGGCCGGAACTTCTCATGCGGCATCGGCAGACACGCAGCCAGGTCGGATTGCGGCAAAAGGAACGAGAAGCCAATCTGAGAGAGGCGTTTTCCGTGCCGGAGTCCCTACGGCTAGCGATCGCCGGCAAGCGCGTCGTGCTGGTGGACGACGTGCTTACGACCGGTTCGACATTATGGGCCGCGGCGGAGACGCTGCTGAACGGCGGCGCGAGCGAGGTTGACGCTGCGGTATTTGCTCTTGTGCCGATGCCCGGCCAAGGCCATATCTGAGACATTATGAAGGATATCGTGATCTATACGACACCTTATTGCTTCTTCTGCCGCGCCGCGAAAGATCTTCTCCGAGGCGAAGGATTGTCGTTCACAGAGATCGACGTCTCCCGCGACGAGGCGCTGCGCAAGAGCATGACGGCAAAAGCCCAAGGCAGGCGCACCGTGCCGCAGATATTTATCGGGCCCGCCCATATCGGGGGCTTTCAGGAACTTTATGAACTCGAGCGCGCCGGGCGCCTGGCGCGCATCCTCGAAAGCGCATGAACGGGCAGAAATTCCGCGCGGGGCTTGTACAGCTGTGCGCCGGCCGGGAGGTTGGACGCAATGTCGCAGACGCTTCGGCGCTCATCCGGGAGGCAGCGGCAAAGGGGGCCGAATTCATCGCCACACCCGAGATGACCAATATTATTGACACGGACCGGCAACGCGTGGCGGCGATCGTGCAATCCGAGATCGACGATCCTGCCCCGCGGGCGTTCAGCCAATTGGCGAAAGATGCCGGCATCCATCTTCTGATCGGGTCGCTGGCGCTCAGATCGGAGCAACAGAAGCTCGTCAACCGGTCGCTCTTGTTTTCCCCGGAGGGCGAAGTGCTGGCGCGATACGACAAAATCCACATGTTCGATGTCGATCTGGGCGAGGGACAAAGCTTTCGCGAGTCGAACGGATATGACGCCGGCCAACGGGCCGTCATCGCCGACCTGCCCTGGGGCACGCTTGGGCTGTCGGTGTGCTACGATGTGCGCTTTCCCCGTCTTTACACTTCATTAGTCAAGTCGGGTGCAAATTTGCTCGGCGTACCGTCGGCGTTCACCAAGCTTACGGGAGAGGCCCATTGGCACGTGCTCTTGAGGGCGCGAGCGATCGAAAACGGCGCTTTCGTGTTTGCTCCGGCGCAGGCGGGCCGGCATGAGTGTGGCCGGGAAAGCTACGGCCACAGCCTCATCGTTGGACCTTGGGGCGAAGTCATGGGCGAGGGCGGGACAGGACCTTGTATCGTCATGGCAGCAATCGACCTGAGCCGCGTAAGGGCGGCTCGAAGGCGAATACCGTCTCTTAGCCATGCCCGCGGGTTCGAGCTTGTGCGGGCGGGCGCAAACTTAGATGATGTGCCATGATCCGTTACGATCTCATATGCAAGAACAGGCATGTTTTCGACGGCTGGTTCAGCAGCAGCGCGGCCTATGACGAGCAGCGCAAGAGCGGTTCGATCAGCTGCCCGATGTGTTCGACGGTCGAGATCGACAAGCAATTGATGACCCCGAGCATAGGCCGCAAATCGAATCGGAAAGCCGAGACCCGCAGCCCGATGGTGGCGGCCAGCGATCCGCGAATGAAAAAGCTCGTGCAGAAGATGCGCGAGCTCAAGGAATATGTGGAGAACACCGCCGATTATGTGGGCGACCGGTTCGCGGAAGAAGCGCGGCGCATCCACTATAAGGAAGTGGAGGAACGCGGCATCTACGGCGAGACGACGGCTGAGGATGCACGTGCGCTCGTCGAAGAAGGCATCGAGGTTCATCCGCTGCCGCTTCTGCCGGAAGACCAGAATTGAGATGCGCGGTTGCGGGTTTTCAAGCGGCGGACGCTCGCGATGCCAGAACCATGTAATTGACGTCAGTGTCGCGCGACCTCTGCCAATCGCCGGTGAAAATATTGTAGACGACGCCCACCGTTTCCAGCGGCTTTAGATCGGCCGCCGCAAGCCCGGCCGACAGCTCATCGGGGGTAAGAAATTTCTCCCAATGATGGGTGCCGCGGGGCAACCAGCCTAGAACATATTCAGCACCAATGATGGCGAGTGCGAATGACTTGAGGGTGCGGCTGATCGTTGCGGTAAACATCAGCCCACCGGGCTTGAGCAACCCGGCGCAGCTTTTGAGGAAGCGAGCCGGCTCGTTCACGTGTTCTATGACTTCCATATTGAGGATTACATCGAAGCGCCGGGAACCAAGCGCAAGCTCTTCGGCTGTGGCGACAAGGTAATCGATATCGAGGCCCTGCTCGGATGCATGAACCATTGCCGTCTTGATATTGCTCGGGGAGGGATCGATTGCGGTGATCCTAGCGCCGAGCCTCGCCATCGGTTCGGAGAGCAGACCGCCACCACAGCCTATATCAAGAACATCAAGTCCGGCATAGGGCTGGCGGTCAAAGGGGTCGCGGGCAAAGCGGGCGGCTATCTGCTCGCGCAGATAGGCCAACCGGACCGGATTGAACCTGTGCAGCACCTGGAATTTGCCATTCGGGTTCCACCATTCGGCAGCGAGTGCGGAAAACTTCGCCACTTCCGCAGGTTCGACGCTTGGCGCCTGCAGAGGCGGTTCCACAGCTTCCGTCATCATTAATACATGGTCCAATGTTGCATAGTGCCATGCTGGCGAGTATGAGTAGCGCCGCGCCCGCCGGGGCGTTTTCTTTTAACAGCGTCATAAGCGGGATTGCCGGGGTGCGTCCAAGGATTTCTGCATACGGCAAAGGGGTGAGATGAGCCGTCTCGTCATGAAATTCGGCGGAACGTCGGTAGCGGACATCGACCGGATCCGCAATGTCGCGCGCCATGTGGAGCGCGAGGTCAAGGCTGGGCAGCAGGTGGCCGTCGTCGTTTCGGCCATGGCGGGGGCCACCGATCAGCTGATCGGCTGGGCGCGGGCGGCAGCCGCGGTATGCGACGCGCGCGAATTCGACTTGGTGGTGGCGTCGGGAGAACAGGTCACCTCGGGGCTCTTGGCCATCATCCTCCAGGAAATGGGCATCCCCGCACGTTCGTGGCTCGGCTGGCAGATACCGGTGAAGACCGACGGCGTACATGGCGCGGCGCGCATCC
>DATFOT010000220.1:0-3425 GCA_035265265.1 Aestuariivirgaceae bacterium
GATCATCCTTAAGTCCTGGTCAGCCTTTTGATCCGGTCTGCATGCTGCGGATATTCGGCAGAAAGCTGCACCCCATCTCCGGCCACATAATCGGCGAAGTCGAATCCCGGAGCCATGGTGGTTCCCATAAGCGCGAAGGAGCCGCCGGCACGAAGCCGCGATCCCTGCCACACCCCGCCGGCCACCACCGTTTGCAGCCGCATCCCGCGGAGAAGGTCCGGCCCCAGGGTCAAAACCTCCCCCGCCCCGTCCGGCCGCAATTGCAGCATCTCGACCGGATCGCCGAGATAGAAATGGAAGATCTCATCGCCTGGCAGGCGGTGCATTGCCGAATAGCTGTCCTCGGTCAGGAGATAGTAGATGGCCGTCCCGAACGCGGAACGGTAGGTCTCGGCATAATACCCGCCTTCCAAGGGCAGGGGAGCAAGCACGAGCGTCTTGATAATGTCTTGGGCGGTGATCATGGGACCGGGGAATCAGAACGCCGTCTTATAACGCGCTCGGACTTATCCGTCACCGCCGGGAGCTCCCTCGGGAATGAGTGAAGTTTACTCACATATATCCGGCCAATAACTCGTTTGTCCCGTTGGCCGTCATCATCCATCTTAACCTTACAAGATTGGGAAAACGGATGATGAATTGGGGAATGGAGATGACAATGGCAAGCGTGAATACTTCTCATAGCAATCTGGCTCACCTGGCCCAGCGGGCCCTCGCACTTCCCTCCGAGTGGCTCAACCGCATCAGAGAGCGCCGCAGGCTGATGGGGCTGCTGCAATTGCCCGATTACCTTCTCAAGGACATCGGCCTTCAACGCCACGAGATTGCTCGTGAAGGGCTGAAGCATTTCTGGGAATGACACCGCCTGCTCGGGCATCCTGCGCGATGGCTATGGTTTCGCGGGGATGCCGAGCACCTCCCGCATATGGCCCAGGATCATATCGCGGCCCTTTGCGCCCACTGCGGCAGTCGCCTCTCGCCCGCTGCGCAGATACCATTTTTCCTCCGAGAACCGGCTCATATCCACTCCTTCCGGGCATAGCGCCATGAGCAGCGAGGTCTCGCCCTTGCCGGCATGGTCGAAGGGATAGCGCTTGATAATTTCAGCCGTCATCAGCGGATGGCCCTTGATCCAGTTGAACGGATCCTCCCCGCTCGCCTGCTGGGCGTAGTAATCGGCCATTTTGTTATCGCCCCAAAAGCCCTCGCCGCGCTCTCGCTCGAGAAATGCGAAGATCGCCTGCCTGGCACCGAATTTGAACGCGAGGTCGGTCGGCATGCCGGCGGCGAAATTCTCCGTCTGGTGATGAATGAAGAAATGGATGTTGCGGAAGCCGATCCGCAGCAGGCTGCCGAACAAATCTTGCGCGAAGGGGAAAAGCCGTTCGGCATTCACCTGGACCGATCCCGTTCCCTCCGGCGGCTCGACGGCATAGCTCGCCGCGCCATAGTAGAACGGCGGCAGAATGACGAGATCGGCTTCCCTCTCGAGTAGATCGAGGAGCTTTACCACCGCCAGCGTGTCCATTCCGACCGCCATGTGCTCGCCGTGATATTCGAGAACACCCAGCGGCAGCACGACCGGCCAGCGGGCGCTGATCGCCGCGCGTATCTGATGCGGCAACATCAATTCATAGCGCATGCGTCGTCTCCTTGATCTCCACTATCCCGCATGCTGGATTGTGTTGTCGAGCGCCTGTGCATGCAATAACCTCGCGGGCGGATTTTCATTAATAAGGAATGAGCCGCATGGCTTCGGTAGACGTGGTCGACGTGCGCAAATCCTATGGGGCCCAGGAGGTGATCCATGGCGTGTCCATCGCTATTGCCGACGGCGAGTTCGTGATCCTTGTCGGTCCTTCCGGCTGCGGTAAATCCACGCTCCTGCGCATGATCGCGGGTTTGGAAGCCATCACCTCCGGCGATATTCGCATCGGCAAGCGCGTGGTGAACGATCTGCCGCCGAAGGATCGCGACATCGCCATGGTGTTCCAAACCTATGCGCTCTATCCCCACAAGACCGTGGCCGAGAACATGGGATTTTCGCTGAAGCTCCGCCGCGCGCCCAAGGCCGAGATTGAAAAGCGCGTCCGCCGGGTTGCCGGCATATTGGATCTTCTCCCCTATCTCTCGCGCTACCCGCGCGAGCTGTCCGGCGGTCAGCGCCAGCGCGTTGCCATGGGCCGCGCTATCGTTCGCGATCCCAAGGTTTTTCTGTTCGATGAACCGCTTTCCAACCTCGATGCCAAACTCCGGGTGCAGATGCGCGCCGAGATAAAGGAGCTGCACCAGCGCCTCAAGACGACGACCGTCTATGTCACCCACGACCAGGTCGAGGCGATGACCATGGCCGACCGGATCGTGGTTTTGCACGACGGGCTGATCGAGCAGGCAGGCTCGCCCCTCGAACTCTACGACCGGCCTGCCAATATTTTTGTCGCCGGCTTCATCGGCTCGCCTGCCATGAACCTGTTCAGCGGCACCATCCGACTCAATGGGAAGCCGAGCTTCGTGACCGAAAGCGGCATCGCCCTGCCGCTTGCTGAAGCGCCGGCGGGCGCCGACGGCATGTCCGCCATTTACGGCATCAGGCCCGAGCATTTCTCTCTCGGCGGCCGCGACCTCAAGGCGGAAGTGTCGGTAATCGAGCCCACCGGATCGGAGACCCAGCTCTTCGCCAAGCTTGCCGGCCAGAAGATTGTCGGGGTGTTTCGCGAGCGGCTGAAAGCCAAGCCCGGGGAAATGCTGCCCGTGACCCCCGATCCCGTCAACGTGCATCTCTTCGACACCGCCACCGGAAAACGGCTGAATTGAACGAAAGGCGAGGCTCATGCTCAAATCTCTTGATCCCATCCTCACCGCCGATCTGCTCTACGCGCTTCGCGCCATGGGCCATGGCGATGATCTTGTCATCTGCGACACGAATTTCCCCGCCGATTCGGTCGCGCGCCATTCCGTGCTGCGCCGCCTCATCCGGCTGGATGGTGTTACCGCTCCCCGCGCGGCTCGCGCCATATTGTCGGTCATGCCGCTCGACCCCTTCGTCGACAAGCCGGCGATACGCATGGAAGTCGTGGACAAGCCGAACGACCTGCCGGGCGTGCAGTCCGAGGTTCAGCGTGAGATCGACGCGGCGGAAGGCCGTTCCTGGCCGATGGGCTCGCTCGAACGTCATGCCTTTTATGCTCTCGCCAAGAAGGCTTACTGCGTGGTGCAAACCGGCGAGCGCCGGTTCTACAGCTGCTTTATCTTCAAGAAGGGCGTGATACCTCCCGACGCGGTGTAACGATCTGGCGCAAAAACGTCATGGCCGGGCTTGACCCGGCCATCTGCCACCCGCGATGAAATGCGCGGATCAAGTCCGCGCATGACGTAAATTCGTGATGTTTGGGGCTCAGGCGGCGAGGGCGCGCATCACCTTGCTG
>DATFOT010000221.1:0-6288 GCA_035265265.1 Aestuariivirgaceae bacterium
CAGCGAGGGACCTTAAGGCAACAGGAAAGGTCCCTCGCTGCGCTCGGGATGACAGTATCGGCCTTAACGGAAACGTACGACCGCGGTTGCCCGCTAGCCCGGCCAGGGCAGCGACCAGGTCTTCACGTTGGTGAAGCTCTTCATCGCTTCGAGCACACCTTCCTTGTAGCCGAGGCCGGAATCCTTGATGCCGCCGAATGGCGACATCTCGATGCGATAACCCGGCACTTCCCAAATGTTAACCGTACCGACGTTGAGCCCGTCGATATACCGCGTGATGCGGTCGAGCCTGTTGGTGCACACGCCCGAGGACAGGCCGAAGGGTGTCGCATTGGAAATCCGGATGACTTCGCTATCGTCATTTGGCACCCTGATGATCGGCACGATCGGTCCGAAGGTTTCCTCGCGCACCAGCTCGCAGTCATAAGGCACATGGTCGAGGGTGATCGGCGGCAGCACCGCGCCCTTTCGCCTCGGCTGGTACAGGATCTCAGCACCCCGTTCGCATGCCGACATCGCCCTTCGCTCGAACAGCTTGGCCGCGTCCTCGCTGACGACCGTGCCTAGATCGATGTCCGACGCCATCGGGTCTCCGAACCTGATCTTCTTCGCCTTCTCGACGACCAGCGCGGCGAATTCATCGGCGATTTTCTCCATCACCAGAATACGTTTGACCGCGGTGCAGCGCTGCCCCGAGTTTCTTGTTGCGCCTTGGACGGCAAGCTCTGCCGCCCGCTCGAGATCGCCCGCGGAAAGATCGTCGCACACGATCAAGGGATCGTTGCCGCCGAGTTCGAGAGCTGCCCGCTTGTAACCGGCTTTGCCGGCGATGAGCTTTCCTACCGAGACGCCACCCGTGAAGCTGATGACCTCGATATCGGGATTGGTCACCATTTCATCGCCGATATCCTTTGGCCAGCCGGTCACCACCTGCAGCATTTCCACTGGCAGACCTGCCTGATACAGAAGATCGGCAAGCGCCAGCGCCGTCAGCGGCGTCACTTCGGCCGGCTTGCACACCACCGAAGCGTTGCTCGCAATAGCCGGTGCCACCTTGTGGGCAACCATGTTGAGCGGATGATTGAAAGGCGTGATCGCCGCGATTGCCCGCACCGGTTCCCGCTTGGTGTAGATCTTGCGGTTCTTGCCATGGGGCGTCAGATCGCAGGAGAAAATCTGGCCGTCATCGAGGATCGCCAGCTGTCCCGCGAGCATGAATACGTCGAACGCGCGCCCGCATTCATAGAGTGAATCCTTTTTCGATATCCCGAGCTCCAGCGTGATCAGATCGGATAGCTTGTCCTTGCGCTGGTTTATGAGTTCGGCCGTATTGAACAATATGCGTTGCCGTTCATAGCGGGAAAGCTTCGAGCGGTATCCCGCGGCGATGGTGAATGCCTTGCGAATGTGCTCGCTTCGGCCGGCAGGCACCGTGCCTATGACCTCATTGGTGTAAGGATAGCGGACGGCAATAACCTCGTCGCTTTCGACCCGCTTGCCGCCGATACGCATGGCTTCGGCAATGACCGCCTGCCGTGGCTCGATCTTGTTCATCATGCCTATTCCGCCGCTTCAGCCAGCGTTTCCAGCTGATTGCAGCCGATGTGGAATGCATCGAAGTTCCGCAAGGTGCCGGCCATCCCTTTTGCTCTTCTGTTCGTGATGATCGGAATTTCCTGCTCGCTCACCCCGCCGTGCGAGCGCAGGGGTTCGCCGAGCGCGGAGAGATCGTGCTTGCCTTCGCTCGTTCCGATTACCTTGGTGGCCTCGGGTCCGCCGGAAATGACGATAAGCTCGCCCATGCGGTCCTCCGGCAGCTCGAACCGCCTGCACGCCTCGGCTCTCTCCAGCACGATGTCGATGCCGTCAAGCTGCGTGATTTTGTTCAGCACGTCCTGCGCCATGGGCCCATAGAGATAGACCGTTGCAAAGGATCCAAGCGCACCGTGATGCACCACATAGGGGTCTGTGATCGGCAATATGACCTTTGTCTTGCCGGGACCATACGCGCGGTCGAGCGCATCCTGCAGATAGATCACGTCGGGCTCGCCGTCGGGCAGATGCTTATCCTTCATCCCATGATCGGCGGTCAGCACGATCGTCGCGCCGAGATCGTCGATCTGGCCCAGATAGCGGTCGAGCATGGCATAAAACGCATTGGCCCCCGCCGAGCCCGGCGCGAATTTGTGCTGCACATAATCCGTAGTCGACAGATAAGTAATATCGGGCCGGAAGCTCGCGAGCAGCTTGACTCCCGCGGCAAAGACGAACTCCGACAATTCCTGGGAATAGACTTCGGGAACCTCCATGCCGGCCGTGGCGCATGCATTCGCAATCCCATGGCTCGCTTCTGTCGCCTGGTCGGCCTTTTCGGAGGAGAAGCAAATTGCGCTGCCGTTGAACGCGAGTCCCTTGCCGAGCAGCTGCCGCAGCTTGTCCTTTGCCGTGATGACCAGCACACGGGCCCCCGCTTTTTGAAACTCCTCGAAAACCGTCGGCGCCCGAAGCCACTTCGGGTCGTTCATCATCACTTCCTGCCCCGTGTCGGGGTCGATCAGATAATTCCCGCAAATGCCGTGCCAGGAAGGCGGCCGGCCCGTCACGATCGAAAGATTGTTGGGATTGGTGAAGCTCGGCATTGCTGAGAGGCCCCGCAGATTTTCGCCTTTGCCGATGATCTGTTCGAGCCGCGGCATAAGACCCTGCGCCATGGCCAGCTCCATATAGGCTGGTTCGCTGCCATCGCAGCAAATGACGACAAGCCTGGTTATCGGCCACTGATATCTGCGGCCGTTCACCGTGATCATTCGGTTCTCCTTCACGGGGGGTCAATCCTCGGCCGGGGCCGGCGTCATGTCCCTGACACCCATGTCCCGCAAAGCATCGCGCACGGCTTCGACCAGGGCCTGCATCACTTTCGGATCGATATGTCCGATGTTGCCGATACGAAAGCTCGGGCGCTTGGTAAGCTTGCCCGGATAAATGACGAAACCGCGCGACTTCAGCCCGTCGTAAAAACGCTGGAAATCAAATTTGCGGTCACGCGGCGTGAGGAAAGTCTGGATGATCGGGCCGGAATCCTCCGGCGCCAGCAGAGTATGAAATCCAAGCCGCCGCATGCCTGCCAGCAGCGTGTCGCGGTTCCTCACATAGCGCGCCAGGCGCCCGGCGATCCCGCCTTCCTTTTCATGTTCCTTGAGAGCCTGGTAGAAGGCAACGAGGCAATGCGTCGGCGGCGTAAAGCGGAACTGGCCGGTTTTCTCCATATACTGCCATTGGTCGTGCAGATCGAGCGACAAGGAATGGCACCGGCCCTTGGACTCTTTGAGCACGTCCGAGCGGCAGAGCACGAAGGAAAATCCCGGCACCCCCTGGATGCATTTATTGGCCGATGAGATCAGCACATCGATGCCGAGAGCCGTCGTTTCGATCGGAATTGCACCGAACGAGCTCATCGCATCGAGAATGAGACAGCATCCCCGCTTCTTGACCGCTGCGGTGATGTCCCGCATGGGATTGACGAGACCCGAGGTGGTCTCGCAATGAACGAGGAACACGCTGGCGATGCCGGGGTCCTCATCCATCGTTTGCTCGATGTCGGCGAGCTTCGGCTTTTCTTGATCGGCATAGCGCAGCACCGCATAAGGTCTGTTCAGCCGCTCCATGATTTGAATGGCACGCTCGCCATAAGCGCCATTGCTGATCATCAGCATTTTCCGGCGCCCGGTCGGAGCGAAGCTTCCGAGCGCGGCTTCCACGGCGAACGTCCCCGACCCCTGCATCACCACGCAGCTGTAGCTCCCATCGCAACCAGCCAGCTTCATCAGCCGCCGCCGAATATCGGCAACGATGAATTTCAGTTCCTGGTCCCATGAGCCCCAATCGGCGAGCATCGCGAATTTCACGCTTCGCGATGTCGTCAGCGGCCCCGGCGTGAGCAGATACGGCATGTCTTCTTGGCCTTCCGGCCCTTTGACCTTGCGCTTAACCGGTCTGATCATCACAACCATAGGTTAACCCTGCTTCACTCCAATGGCCGTCCCATATGCGATTGCGGCGCCTTATAAGTCAAATCGCTTCTTGTTATGTATTATATTGGTTTTTCAGATATGAGCTCGCTGATGAGCTATGCCCAATTGAAAGCCTTTCACGCCGTTGCGGCCAGCGGCGGTTTTTCTAAAGCTGCTGCGCGGCTCGGCCTCAGCCAGCCGGCCGTCTCCGACCATATCCGCAAGCTTGAAACGGCCTATGGAGTCGAATTGTTTTCGCGCACCCGGCGCAAGGTCGAGATGACCGATCTTGGCCGCCGTCTCTTCGCAATCACCGAGCGCCACTTCGAATCCGAGGCCCAAGCGGTTGAGCTCTTGAGCCGCGCGCGCGAGTTGGAACATGGACTCATCACTATCGGCGCCGACGCGGCCGTCCACGTCCTGCCATTGGTGAAGAAATTCAATCAGCGCTACCCGCGGGTTGAACTTCGGCTCATCACCGGCAATTCCGCGCGGCTCATGGAAAGCCTCGAGCGGCTGGAAATCGACTTCGCCGTTGTTGCGGAACGTCCGACCTCCGATGTTTTCATCGCCCGGAAAATCCGTGAGGATCGTCTCGTTTGTCTTCTGCCGGGCCATCACCCCCTCGCGCGCCGTAAATCCATTACCTTTTCCGAGTTGATCGCCGGTCCCCTGGTGCTCCGCGAACGCGGCTCCGCTACTCGCGCGCTTCTCGAAGCCGAGGCCGGCCGGCGCGGGCTCAAGCTTCGGCAGTTCGTCGAGATCGAGGGCAGGGAAGGCACCAACGAGGCCGTTGCCCAGGGTCTGGGCGCAGGCATCATCTCCATGGGCGAGCTTTCCCGCGATCCCCGGCTCAGCCCGCTTTCCATATCCGATTGGCAGGAGCACATGTGCGAATGGCTCGTTTGCCTGCGCGTTCGCGCCGACCTTCATATGATTCGTGCCTTTATCGATCTTCTTGGCCCGTCTTGAAGGGCGGGGCAAATGAGTTATTGTGCCCTCATGAGCACAAGGTTCAAAGCCGCTTGTATTCAGAACTCGGCAACGCCCGACGTCACGGCGGACATCGCGACCTGCCTGCGCCTGATCGGCAGGGCGGCTGAGACCGGAGCGCGGCTGATCGCGCTTCCGGAATATTGCATCGGGCTCGATACCAGGGAAGGTCTGCTCTATCCCTTGGCTTTCCCCGAACGCGATCACCCGGCTGTCGTTTCGCTGTGCACCGCCGCCCGTGATGCCGCAGCCTGGCTCCTTGTCGGCTCGATCGGCGTGAAGGCTGAAGACGGCCGCACGTTCAATCGCTCGCTTATGATTGATCCTTCGGGCAGCATCGTCGCCCGCTACGACAAGCTTCATCTCTTCGACGTCAGCCTTGGTGACGGCAAAGAATATCGCGAGAGCGCCACCATCGCCCCTGGCGGCAAGGCCGTACTGTCGCCCTGTCTCGGCGGCGTCATCGGCCTTTCGATCTGCTACGATCTGCGGTTCCCGAGCCTCTACCGCGCCTATGCTCAGGCAGGTGCGCAAATGCTTGCCATACCGGCCGCCTTCACCCGGATCACGGGCGAAGCGCATTGGCATGTTCTCACTCGGGCGCGCGCTATCGAAAATCTGAGCTACGTCATCGCTCCTTGCCAATATGGCACTCTTGCCGGCGGCTCTGAGTGTTATGGTCACTCTCTCATCATCGATCCCTGGGGGCGCGTGCTGGCTGACGGCGGCGAGGAAGAGAACGTCATCCTTGCTGAAATCGACCTCGATCTTGTCGCGCAATCGCGCCGGCGCATCCCATCGCTCACCCATGACCGGCCATTCGCCTTGCGCGAAGACAGGCAGGCGGCGGAGTAGTGGTCTGCGCTCCATTCTCAATCCGATATTCGTGGAGCGCATCTTTTCAATTCGTCACCCCGATGAAAGTCGGGGTCCAGATTGAAGCGTCTAGACAGTGGCCACGGCATGAACGTCATCAAGCTTACAACTGTCCGGTTTCCCCATATGTGAACCCACTTTTCGCAGCCACCATGCGGTTGCGCAGCGGCCTGCCGAACTCCGGGACCTGTATCTCGAACACGTCGTCCGGCCGCGTTCGCACGCCATCGGAAATGCTCAGCGTTGCAGTGCCGAAGAAATGGACGTGAACATCTCCCGGCCTGCGAAACAGGTCATATTTGAAGTGATGGTATTCGAGATTGGCGATCGCATGAGACATATTGGCCTCGCCGCTCACGAATGGTTTCTGCCACAGGACCTTGCCGTCGCGGATGATTCTGCTTTCGCC
>DATFOT010000222.1:0-3270 GCA_035265265.1 Aestuariivirgaceae bacterium
AGCCCGACAACATTGGAAAACGATCCGTTGAGATGCCGCACGAACGACTCCGCTCGTCCCTGGATCGCATAGCCTCCGGCCTTGCCGCGCCATTCGTCCGACACGAGATAGCTTTCGATGTCTTCGCGCGACAGCCGCTTGAAACGCACCCGCGTGTCGACGACGCGCACCATCCGGTTCCCTTTAGGCGTAAGAAGACAAACCGCCGTGTATACCCGGTGCGATCGCCCCGACAGAAGCCATAGGCAATCCGCGGCGTCTTCCGGCGTCTCCGCCTTTGGCAGAAGCCGTCGTCCAACCGCAACTGCCGTATCGGCAGCAAGAATGAAAAGATTGCCGCCGAGCTGTCGTACTTGGGGCGAGCTTTGCGCTGTTCGGGCTTTCGCTACGGCCAGCCGCTGCACGATCGAACGGGCCGCCTCGCGCTTTTTCGGCGTTTCGTCCAAATCCACGGGGCTGAGAAGGTCCGGCATGATGCCGGCTTGGTCCAACAAGGCGAGCCGGCGCGGCGAAGCGCTCGCCAGCACGAGTTTCACCCTTTCGTCATTCATGGAGTGAAGGACTCATTTCCCGCATGGCTCCCTACTTGAACCGGTAGGTAATGCGTCCCTTGGTAAGATCATACGGGGTCATTTCCACCATGACCCGATCACCGGCCAGCACCCTGATCCGGTTTTTCCGCATCTTGCCCGCCGTATGCGCAATGATTTCGTGGGAATTGTCCAGTTTGACCCTGAATGTAGCATTCGGCAGAAGTTCCGTTACCATGCCTTCGAATTCTAGCGTTTCTTCCTTTGCCATGCGGCTCCTTGCGGCGGGAGGTCAGTTCGCGCGGGAGAATGATCGTCTTGTCGAGCAAAATCAAGCGTTCTGAGCGCTTTTGACCAGGGAAGACGGCACTGCTCATACACCGGGCGCGCCTCTCGTGCCGAACCGTTTCCGGATCTTGCCCATGAGCCCGTCCCGCACCTCCCGATAAGCTGCCAGCATCTGCTCTCGTGATCCGCTCACGGCGGAAGGATCCTGTGTCGGCCAGTATTCCGCCTCGATCGCCATGGTCCGCGTCAATTCGAGTGCCCGGTGGTGAGCCTCAGGCGAAAGCGATACGACCAGGTCGAAATTTGCGTCCTCGAGATCCTCGAAGCTTTGCGGCCGATGCCGCCTCATGTCGATGCCTATCTCATCCATCACCACGCTGACGAACGGGTCGGCCTCGCCGCTGCGCACCCCGACCGATGCCACGAACACCCGGTTTCCATAGAAGTGCCGCATCAGCGCTGCGGCAATTGGTGAACGTATGGCGTTCTGTGTGCAGGCGAACAGCACGGCACTGGGAATCTCATCCGCTAAGGACATGGCTCCTCAGCCGCGCCAGTGCAAAACGCACACCAGCGTGAACAGCCGCCGTGCGGTGTCGAAATCGATCTCGACCTTCCCATGCAGCCGTTCCTTCAGAAGCGTGCTGCCCTCGTTATGGAGGCCGCGCCGCGCCAGGTCGATGGTCTCGATCTGGCTCGGTGTCGCAGTGCGTATGGCCTTGTAGTAGCTCTCGCAGATCAGGAAGTAATCCTTGACGATGCGACGGAACGAAGAAAGCGCAAGCCCGATGGTGCTGCATCTCTCCTCCGAGCCGTCGCGGATGTCGAGCACCAGCCGGCCCTCTGCGATCGACAATGTCAGCCGAAACGGCCCGCGAGTTTCGCCTTCCACGCGGAAAAAGTTTTCGCTTAAGAGATCATAGATCGCCACCTTGCGCTCATGTTCGGCGTCAGCCGAGGGCGGCGCATGGATGCTCCTGTCGAGTTCAACCGCTATCAGCCGGTTGGCGAGGCCTTTTTCATCAGGGACGTTCGCTTTAGGCACCATAGAATGCTATGGCTCGTTCAGCCGGATGGCGATTGACCTTGCATGCGCTTCGAAGCCTTCTGCCCGTGCGAGCCTTATCGCGTGGCGGCCAAGCTCGGGCAGGGCCTCCGATCTGGTTTTCAAGATCGAAGTTCGTTTCATGAAATCCAGAAACGCCGAGCCCGGATGAGAAACGTGCGCTGCGGCCCGTCGGCAGCACGTGATTGGGACTGCCCACATAATCGCCGATCGCTTCGGGTGTTGACGATCCGAGGAGGATAGCCCCGGCGTTTCGAATCAGACGAAACAGCGCGGCATCGACTTCTTCTCGCTGCTCGCGTTTTGCGCTAAGGAACGCGCCGAACCTGGTTTTGAAGTCCGCTGCCTCGGTGAACAGCCACTGCGCCATGGCTTAGTCCATCTCGCCTTCGTCATGGACGGGCTTGCGCGGCGTCTCCCACTCAGGCCCGAGATCCTCGACTACCGCCTCGATGCATTCGACCTCGAGCCGCATGATGCCACCCCCGGCAAAGGTCAACACGATGGCGCCGGCCGGATTGTCTCCGGGCTCGAAGCCGACGGCCAGCAGCATGAGCACGCCGTCCTTGCTGTCTTGCTGGATATTGCGGCACCGCACCGATCGCACGCGCGCGAACTGGACGCCTGCCAGTCGCCTTTTGTAGGTCGCGCGTCTCTCTTCGGCACTTTCCCAGTCGAAGCGCTTGACAATCATCACCAGCTTTTGCTGGCGCCGCAGATATTCGATGTCTCTCACCGTAAGCACGGAATCTTGCAGATGCGCCGAAATCACCGTGAGATCGTCGGCATCGAAGGCAGCCAGTTTGAGGAGGGTATCGCCGTCCGGCATTATCAGTTCCGCAAGTCAACGATTATCCTGCGGTAAGGCGCTCGACGCTCGCTCCGCACGCTTGCAGCTTGGCTTCCAGAGTTTCGAATCCACGGTCGAGGTGATACACCCGGTGCAGCACCGTCTCGCCCTCCGCCGCCAGCCCGGCAATCACCAATGATACCGACGCTCTCAGATCCGTCGCCATGACCTGTGCACCCATGAGCTTGTCTACCCCCCTCACATGCGCGGTATCTCCTGCCAGCGCGATGTCGGCGCCCAGTCGCGCCAACTCCTGCACATGCATGAAGCGGTTCTCGAATATCGTTTCCCGGATTGTCGAGACGCCGTCGGCCATCGTCATTAGCGCCATCAGCTGCGCCTGGAGATCCGTTGGAAATCCTGGGTAGGGCAGGGTCTCGATATTGATTGGGTAGAGCCGGTTGCCGTTGCGGCTGATCCTCAGCCCCGAGCCATCTGCCTCGACCTTGACACCGGCCTGTCGCAGCGCGAGCAGCATCGCGTCGAGATGATCGGCGCGCGCCCCCTTGAGCAGCACGTCGCCGCCTGTTATCGCC
>DATFOT010000223.1:0-8966 GCA_035265265.1 Aestuariivirgaceae bacterium
TGCTCTCATTGGCAATCATCGAATCCAGAACGGCCTCTTCCACGCATTGCGCCACCGCCTCGAACAGGGGGTCGAGGTCGGTATTGGCGATGAAGCTGGCGTTTCGCCTTCCGGCATCCGCAAACGCCGCCGCATTGGCAACGGAAAAAGCCAGGAAGATATCCCCCGAGCTATTGTGGCCGTAGGCACCCGTACGAGCGAGACCGATCGGAACGCGCTTTGCCAGCCGCCTGAGCTGATGCGGCAAGAGAGGGGCGTCGGTGGCGATCACGGCTATGATCGAGCCCGCGCCCTTGCTTCTGATCTCGCCTCCGCCGATGGCCTTGCCTGCGGCAACGCCCAAAATGCTCAGCTCCCGCCTCAGCCCGAAGTTCGCCTGCACGAATGCCGCAACCACACAGTCGAGGCCATCCTCCGTGACCACTCGCGAGGCGCTCCCCGAGCCGCCTTTGAAGTCGTAGCACAGCATGCCGGTGCCGCCGCCGACGCTCCCGAGTTCGATGGCTCCGCCGGCGGCAGAATCCAGCGCGGCGAACACATGCTCTCCTTTGACGTGAAAGCCGTTGATGTCGTTCAGTTCGCCGTCAAAGGTTTCCGCCGCAACCGGCAGGCCCCAGTTCTGTTCGAAGCCTATGTCGTGTTTGACCATCCATTCGATGGTCGCATCGCGTGCCGTGCCGCAGGAATGAGTATTGGTAATGGTTATGGGTGTTTGCAGCTCGCCCGATTCTTCTATCCACAGGAGGCCGGTCATCTCGCCGCTGCCGTTGAAGCTGTAGCATCCGGCCATGCACGGCACGCTCGCCGCCGCCCGCCCGCGCGGCAGGATCGCCGTGACGCCGGTCCGCACGGGCCCGGTGCCGCGCACGAGCCTGCCTTCGCCTTTGATCAGCGTGGAATATCCCACCTCTACGCCGGCGACATCGGTAATCGCGTTGAACGGTCCGGGCACGCCGGGCAGTGGCAATCCAAGCCCTCGGGCCCGTTTTTTGCCGGCGGGAGTCCGGCGCCAGGTGTCCGGGATCATCGGCTAGCCCACGCCCAGTTTCTTATGCAGACTGGAACTCGACGTCGTGTATTGAAACAGCAGTTTCTCGCCCGGATTCTTGTACCGGAAGGCTTGCTGCGCCATCAGCGCTGCTTCGTGGAAACCCGACAGGATGAGTTTGAGCTTGCCGGGATAGCTGTTGATGTCGCCGATCGCGAACAGCCCCGGCACGGAGGTTTCGAATTTCTCCGTGTCCACCGGAATCAAATTTTCATGCAAATTGATCCCCCACGCCGCCACCGGCCCGAGCTTCATCGTCAGACCGAAGAACGGCAGGAGCGTGTTTGCGGCAATCGTAACATCGCCCTCGGGTCCCTTGACCCGCACCGACGACAGATCGCCGTTTTCCCCGGCGAGCCCGGTCACCTGCCCGAGGCGGAAGCTCATTTTCCCTTCCTTCACCAGGCCGCGCATCTTGTTCACGCTGTCCGGCGCGGCACGAAAATCGTCTCGTCGATGCAGCAGAGTCAGGCTGCGCGCGATCGGCTGCAAGTTCAGCGTCCAATCGAGAGCGCTGTCGCCGCCCCCGACGATCAGGATGTCCTTGTCTTTGAAGGTGTCCATCTTCTTTACCGAATAGAAAACGGATTTTCCTTCATAGCTGTCGATCCCTGGAATCGGCGGCTTTTTCGGCTGGAAGCTGCCGCCCCCGGCAGCGATGACAACCACTTTCGATCTGAAGACCAATCCGCCATCGGTCCTGACTTCGAAATCCGCGTCTCCGAGTTTCTTCAGCTCGGTGACCATTTGGTTGAAATGGAGCCCCGGCTTGAACGGTTTTATCTGCTCGAGGAGCCTGTCCACCAGCTCCTGGCCCGTCACGATCGGAAGGGCCGGGATGTCATAAATGGGCTTTTCGGGATAAAGCTCCGCACATTGTCCGCCGGCGCGGTCGAGAATGTCGATGACCTCGCATTTGATGTCGAGCAGGCCGAGTTCGAAGACGGCAAACAGCCCGCAGGGCCCAGCTCCGATGATGAGGGCGTCGGTCGTTATCGTGTCGGCATCCATAGTCAATACTCTGAAGTCCAATGCCTTAGAATTGCTTTTCGGGAACCCGGACCACCAAGCCGTCGAGCGCCTCGGTCACTTTGATTTGGCACGACAGGCGGCTGTTGTCGCGAACGTCGAAGGCGAAGTCGAGCATGTCTTCCTCCATCTCGCTGCGTTTTCCCGCCGTCTCTATCCACTGCGGCTCGACGAACACATGGCAGGTCGCGCAGGCGCAGGCGCCGCCGCAATCGGCATCGATCCCCGGCACCATGTTCTTCACAGCGCTCTCCATGACGGTCATGCCGGGCTGCGCATCGACGGTCTGCACCGTTCCATTGTTCTGGATGAATGTTATTTTGACCATCGGCTAGATCCGAAAACTTTCGGCATTCCTTGAGAAGCCGAGGCTTATTAGGGTATCGGACGATCAAACACAACGTGCCATTCGCGCATGGGTCGGATGCCGAGCGCGGGCGCGATTTGTCAGCCCGCCTTGCGTGCAATGGCCGCCTCTGCAGCAGCGACCTGCATGCCCAGCTGTTTCACCAACAGCTGCCGTTCCGCTGGAGCAGCTTCAAAATCGATTGTCTCCAGCTTCGCTGTCGTCTTAGCGATTTCCGTGGCGCCCATGGCCAGAGCCGCACCCTTGAGGGCATGCACGCTGGCGCGGAAATCTTCCGTGCACGCCGCCGCGGCGATCAGATCGAGCTGCAGACGGGCTTGCGCACGGAAGAGCCCGAGCAGCTCGTTCTCCAATGCAATATCGCCGAGCGTATAGCGCCGAAGATGATCGATATCGAACACTTCGTCTCTTCGCTTCTCGTTCAATGTCATGGGCTGCCTTTTTCGAGCCCCGGAGCGATAGCGTGCGACATCGATATATTTCCTTAAAGTACCGGCCGCGCTCTTCAAAATCCCGCCCGCCCTTAACCAAGACTATAATCGCCTGTGGCTTGGTGATTCTCCGAGGTTCCGCTAAAGGTTAATAATTGCTTATTAGGCAGGGGCTTTCGGCGGATAATTCTGGACCTCGGAGGCGTGGGAGAGCAAAAAGGGACAGATTCGCTTGGCCCGGAACCCAGGATTGCATCAAGGCCACGAGGACCGGAGCGCCGGGGGATTGGGTGTGCGGCAGGGGTATGTGAATGGCGACAAACACCAGTGAACCTCGCAGGCTGCGGCGTGCCAGCCGACGCGAGTCTGAACGGCATATCGAAGACGACTCATCGGAATTTTCCGGCGCCCGGCCACCGCTGCGCGGCACGCCGGCCAATGAAAACGAGCCCGGCAGCGCGTTCCTCCTTTCCAACCTGAAACGCCGGCCTTCGGCCGCTCCGTTCTGGGTCGCCTTCATTGTCTCGCTCATCTGGATCTTCGCCTGCATGGCGATCTTCGGGCCCGCGATCTTCAGCGAGGCAAATCCATTCGGGCCCGGCGGGCTGACAAAGATTCTCACCGCGGCCATGGCCTTGATTCTGCCCGCCGGCCTTGCCTGGGCTGCGGCATATCTGCTCTATCGCGCACAGCAGCTTCGCCAGGTCTCTGAAGCCTTGATGCACACGGCGATGCGCCTGATCCGTCCTCAGGACATAGCATCGGAAAGCCTTTCATCCATCGCTCATACGATCCGGCAGGAGGTGAGCATGCTCGTCGGCGGCGTCGAGCAGGCGGTTCAGCGTGCGGGGCAGCTCGAAGAGATGGTTCATAAGGAAATGGCATCCATCGAACGCGCCTTTGGCGGCAACGAAGAGCGCATCCGGATGCTTATCGCCGGGCTTGAAAGCCAGCGGGAGGCACTGCAGCAGGCAGGCTTCGTCATCGGAACGGAGGCTGCTCCTCTTCTCACCCGGCTCGAGGAGAACAGCCAGCATCTCGACGGCATCATCAACGCTGCGCAGGGCACGCTTGCTTCTCTCGAGCACGGCCTCAAGGCTTCGACCGATGAGCTTGCGCGCACGATGGAGGACGTGGCTGCCCGGGCCGCCATGGTCGGCGACCAGATCGGTTCTCAATCCTCGCGGATGGAGGAGATGTCGAGCATTCTCCTGACCGATGTGCAGGGCTTTTCCGACCACATCACGCACCAGGTCCAGCTTCTCTCGCAAACGTCCTCGCAGCTCAATATCGAAGGCACATCATTTGGGCATTCCGTCAAGTCGATGGAAGACGGGCTGCTGCATACGCTGCGCTCCAGCATCGGCGAGCTCGCCGGACTGCACACCGACCTGCAGCGCTCCATCGACCACATGACCGTAACCGTGAGCGATCAGCTGAAAACCACCGGTCAGCAATTCACGGAGCTGCTGGACGCGACAAGCAGCAATGTTACCTACCATTTGAAGTCGACGACGACCGAGGTGGGTCAGCAGCTTGAGCGCTCCGGCATGGAGGTTTCCCAGCAGATACAGGTCTCCGGCGACGACCTCAGCCAGCGGGTGCTTACCTCGTCCAGCGACTTCGTCCAGAATGTCGCTCGCGCACGCACCGAGCTTTTCAGCTATCTCGAGGAGAGCTCGACCGCCTTGACCAGCCGGCTCGAGGAGACCACGAACCAGCTCTTCGGCAAAATCGAGAACGTATCGGGCCAGATGACCGACCAGCTCGTCTCGGTCACCCAGCGCGTGACCGAGCGGCTCGATGACGCGTCGACCGAGCTGAGCGGGCGCCTCGACGACACGACGATGCGGCTGTTCGAAAACGTCGAGCAGTCGAACAGCAGTATCTTTGCCAGGCTCGATGCAACCTCCAACGAGGTATCCCAGCGGCTCGATCATGCCGGCAACAGCATGTTCATTCGTATCGATACCACGGCGCGCAATCTCGGTGAGCGTTTCGACATTGCCACCCAGCTGCTCGAACGGGTGACGAGCGACATTACCGGCCGCATGGAAAGCACTTCCACCAGCTTCGCCGGCACGCTCGACAAAACCTCGGCTGCTCTCACCGACAAGATTGCCGGCAGCCGCCATGACTTCGCGAAGGTCCTCAACGATATGAGCGCCGGCATCTTCGCCGAGCTCGGCAAGGCAAGCACTGCCTTCTCCGAAGGCCTGAGTTCGAGCACCAGCACCATTACGGGGCGTTTCGAGCAGACGACGGGCCATCTCGTCGGACGTCTCGACGAGGCGACGGGAACGCTGCAGCTGCGTACCGCCGATTCCGCCAAGAAGATCGACGAGGCCAGCGAGAAATTCGCCAATCACGTTCAGTCGACGAACAAGTTCTTCGCCGACCAGCTCAGCGATGCGGCGAATGTCCTCGATGACCGCCTGCAGTCGATCAGCGTGCAGCTGACCGGCAAACTCGAGACCACCGGCACCAAATTGTCGGAGCGCTTGGAAGACGTCAGCCTACTCGTTGAAAAGTCCGTGGATCGGTTCAACAGCGATATCGAGCGGGTGCTGCATACCCGCGAGGACGTATTGGGCGAGCTCATGGGCAAGCTCGGCAAGAAGGCCGACGACGTCGACAGCATGATGCGGAACTACATGGCGCTCATCGAGGAGTCGCTGAACAAGGCGGACTCGCGTTCACGCGAGATCGGCCGGGTCATCGCGGGCCAGGCCGATACGGCCGCGCACAATCTCGAGCATCAGATCAAGCAGCTCGAGGAAACGTCCGATGCCCAGATTGCCACCGCTGCCCGCCAGCTCCGCGAGCAGTACGAGCGCGCCGTCAATACGATGAACGAGATGCTCTCCATGACCGCGGGTGAATTCACCCAGACCGCGCAGGATATGCGGGTAACCGCACAGCAGGTCGTGCGTGACATCGAATCCGCCCGCAATGAACTTCGCCAGGCCATTCTCGACTTACCCGAGGAAACGCGCACCAATGCCGCGGCCATGCGCAAGGTCGTCGCCGACCAGATCGAGGCGTTGAACACTCTCGCCGACATCGTGAAACGTCAGACCAATACACTTGAGCTGAGCGGGCCCGGCGTTTACGTGCCGAATCGCAAGGAAGCGGGCTCCGCCAAGCATGAAGCCAATTTGCCGGCAGTGCCGCGTGAGGCCGACCAGGAAACGGGCAAGCGCAAATCCCGCGAGGCTGAGCCGGAGCCCGAGCCCACGATCCGTGGCCGCTCCGTCTCGGCGCTGCTGGAAATCGAGGCTCCGGAAGGATCGAGCAATCTCCTGCCGCAATTGCGCACCGAGGACAGTGCCCTGCCCGCTGCCCGCCACCGCAAGAAATCCGACGCCGGATCGGTGTCTCGGGAAACCGAAACCATCGTCGCCAAGCTCAACGGCGCCGCGCGCGACCTCGTGGAGGCGATTGACGGCAAGCTTCCCGCCGAGCTCGAGCGCCGCTTCAATGCCGGCGAGCAGCATGTCTACACCCATCGCCTCTATCAGGGGCGCGGCAAGAAAATGCTCGAACTGCTGACCGACCGCTACGAAACCGAACGGCTGATCCGCGGGAGGATCGACGGATTTGTCCGGCTGTTCGAACGCCTGTTGGATACGGTTTCGGAAACCCCGCAAGGCGAGCAGCTGGTCGATGCCTGTCTGGGATCGGAAAGCGGCAAGCTTTACCTCATGCTTGCCCAGGCGAGCGGGCGGCTCACGTCCTAGTCTCGCAAGGCCCCTGCCGCGCATGGAAATCGAAAAGCCCTATCTGCTGTTTTTGGGCGATGTGCCCGACCAACTTGCCGCCAAGACCGCCCATGGCATCGTCGACTGGCGCCCCGATTGGTGCGTGGGACAGATCAGATTGCCGGGCTGCAAGGCGGATTGCGGGCTGCCCGACCTTGCCGTCGCGGAGGCTCGCGCGAAAGGTGCAAGAACGATGGTGGTCGGCGTGGTGAACGCTGGCGGCGTTTTGCCGGATCACTGGATCGGCAAGATCATCGAGGCGCTCGACTCAGGCCTCGACGTCGCGACGGGTCTGCACAAGCGCTTGGGCACCATACCAGCGATCGCTGAAGCTGCCCGGCGCGCCGGGCGGCGGCTGCATGATGTCCGCTACAGCGACATGGAGTTCGCTACGGGCAAGGGCAACAAGCGGCCCGGCCTTCGCGTCTTGACGGTGGGCACCGACTGTTCGGTCGGCAAGAAATACACTGCCCTCGCCCTGGAACGCGAAATGATCGCGAAGGACATGAAAGCCGACTTCCGCGCAACCGGGCAGACCGGCCTCTTCATCTCCGGCCGGGGTGTCGCCATCGACGCGGTAATCGCCGATTTCATCGCCGGCGCCGCAGAATGGCTGAGCCCGGCTAATGATGCCGACCATTGGGATGTCGTCGAGGGACAGGGCTCGCTCTTTCATCCCTCGTTTGCCGCCGTAACACTGGGGCTGCTGCATGGCAGTCAGCCCGATGCTTTCGTCTGCTGCCACGAGCCGACACGCACCACCATGCGCGGGGTCAAGCACGCCCTTCCGACCATAGGCGAGGTCATCGACCGGACCATCCTCGAAGGCAGCCTCACCAATCCCGCAATCCAGTGCACCGGAATTGCCATCAACACCGAGCACCTGTCGGAGCATGATGCGCTCGCTCTCCTGCAAAAGACCGGCGCCGAATATCGGCTGCCCTGCGTAGATCCCATTCGCACCGGCGTCGGCGCGCTGGTATCGGAGCTGAAGCGCAGGTTTCATTCCTGATGCAGCGCGTGACCGTTTCCCTGGAAAGCTGGCCGATAGCCGGCGCATTTAGCATCTCGCGCGGCTCGAAAACCATTGCGGAGGTCGTTGTCGTCACCCTGGAGCGGGATGGCACAAGGGGATGGGGCGAATGCGTGCCCTACCGCCATTATGGCGAGACTGTCGCGGGTGTAGCGGCAGCAGTGGAAGCGGCCAGGGAGAAGATCGAGCGCGGCATCCGCCATGAGGATATCCCTCTCCTGCTTGAACCGAAGGCGGCGCGCAATGCTCTTGATTGTGCGTTGTGGAATCTGGAGGCAAAACTGGCCGGGCATCCGGTATGGAAATTGCTGAACTTGCCGGAGCCGCGGCCGCTCGTCACGGCCTACACGCTCAGCCTCGGCTCCATCGGCGACATGGCCGCTGCCGCTGCCCGAGCAGCCGATCGTCCGCTTTTGAAGATCAAGCTCGGCGGCGAGGCCGACGTTGAACGGCTCAAGGCCATTCGCCGCGCGGCTCCGCACTCAAGATTGATCGTTGATGCCAATGAGGCATGGCAGCCGGAAGCGCTTCCAGATCTTCTCCGCATCTGCGCGGACGCCGGGGTTGAGCTGGTGGAACAGCCCCTTCCCGCCGGCAAGGATGATGCGTTGGCCGGGCTCGACCGCGGTTCGGTTCTGGTCTGTGCCGATGAGTCCGCTCATGACATCGCCGGACTACCCGCTCTTCAAGGAAAATACGACGCCATAAACATCAAGCTCGACAAGACCGGAGGCTTGACCGCCGGCCTGGCGTTGCGCCGCGCGGCGGAAAAGCTCGGGCTCAAGATCATGGTCGGGTGCATGGTGGGCACCTCTCTTTCCATGGCGCCGGCCCATCTGCTGGCTCAAAGCGCCGAATTCGTCGATCTCGACGGACCATTGCTGCTTTCAGCCGACCGGTCGCCGGGTATCAGCTACGAAGGCAGCCTGATGCATCCCCCGCCACCCGAACTCTGGGGCTAGGACTCATTAGGGGCCCCAACCAAGCGATGATAGGATCAATAGAGCGCTCAAGCCATGCCAGGTAAATACTGGAAGGGAAGCTTATTTGGAGTTTGCTCTATGAGACACAGCCGCAAATCTTGGATGACCGCGTTTGTTGTGGCCTCGTTTCTGGTCGCTGAGCCACTGACAGCGGGACAATTCGAGGACGGTTTGGCTGCCCACAGGCGCGGCGATTATGCGACCGCACTGCATTTATGGAAGCAATTGGCCGAACAGGACCACGCCGCAGCTCAATATAATCTCGCGGTGATGTACGCCGAAGCCCAAGGTGTGCAACGGGACGCTACCAAAGC
>DATFOT010000224.1:0-4424 GCA_035265265.1 Aestuariivirgaceae bacterium
TCATGTGCGGTATCTTATCATTCCGCCCGCAGCGCTTGCCATGGCCCTAGCCCAGCAATGCTCGTGCTCCGTCGGTGGCGAGCTTCGCCGAAACAACGAAGAGACCCATTGTGATGAAGCGGTAGAACAATTCCTCCGGCAATGCCTTCACCAGGCGCACCCCCACGAGCGTGGCGACGATTCCGATCGGAAACAGCCACGCCGCGGTTTTCAGATTATCCATGCTGAGTTGACCCAGCGCCCAATAGGGGAAAAGCTTCACCAGATTGACGATGGCAAACAGGATCGTCGATGTGCCGGCGAAAACCAGCTTCGGCAGCCGCTGCGGCATGACATACATCTGATAGGGCGGCGCGCCGGAATGCGATACGAAGCTGGTAAAGCCGGTTAGCGCGCCCCAGAACAACCCGCCAGGAATGTCGGCCTCGCGCGGCGCAGCCGAGCGCTTCCGTTTGAGCCACAGATCGAGGCAATAACCCACCCCGATCACTCCGACGATTAGCGCCACGAGAGCCTCAGGCACGATCGTTGCCGTCATCCAGCCGATCGTTATCCCTAAGATGGCGGCAGGCACGAGAATGTTGAGATTGCGCCGGCTGAACTGCCGCCGGTAGGCCCACAGGCCGAACATGTCTGTCACCACATAGATCGGTAGCAGCAGCGCTGCCGCCCGCAAGGGGGAAATGACGAGAGCCAACACCGGCACGCCGAGCATGCCGATCACCGGCACGCCGCCTTTCGACAGGCCGATGAAGATTGCCGCTGCAACGGCGCAAATCGCGAAAATCGGATCCTCTGGGGGATTTATCATGGAGCCTGGCGTACGCGCGTGGGCCATTGTTTACCCTGCGCGCCTCGTCCAGTGCACGTCGAATCTCCGTTGCGTTTGGTTGAACCGTCATTCAGAATACCCGTATGAGCAGAGCGGAAGAATTCCACTGATGTGCGCTGCGGTCTTCGCTGATCCTTCGCCGCCCTCGCGCAAGGCCCCGAAGGAAGTCCGCCGCCACCAGCTGATAGAAGCCACCATCGATACCCTTGCCCGCAAGGGCTATGCCGAACTCACCCTCGCCGACGTCGCCAAGACCGCGGGCCTCTCCGTCGGCATCGTCAACTTTCATTTCGAATCCAAGGAAAAGCTGCTGGTCGAGACGCTTAAAGCGCTGGCCGAAGACTATCGCGGCAATTGGCAGGAGGCTCTGTTCCGGTCCGGGCCGCGGCCCACCGACAAGCTGGTGGCTCTGCTCGCTGCCGATTTTAATGAACGGATTTGCTCGCAGCGCACGCTCGCCGCCTGGTGTGCATTTTGGGCCGAGGCGCAGAGCCGCCCGACATATCAGGAGCACTGCTCCTCCAACGATGCGGAATATTCCGCCCTCACGCTTGATCTGTGCGAGCGCATCATCCGCGATGGCGATTATCCTTACGATGCCCGGCTCATTGCCCGCGCGCTCGATGCGCTTCTCGAAGGCCTGTGGCTCGACCTCATGACGATGGAAAAGCCCTACACCATTGGCGAGGCGCTCGAGACTGTCTACGCCTCATTGAACGCGATATTTCCGCGCCACTTCGATGCCTCGGGAAACGTGAAAGCATGAATTTCAGCTTGAGCTCCGAGGCGAGGCAATGGCAGGAAAAGCTGCGGGCATTCGTCGACCGCGAACTCATTCCCCATGAGCTCGAAGCTGAGATGAACGAGGGGCGTATCGCGCCCGCAATTGCCGCCCGTCACGAGCGGCTCGCCGTCGAAATGGGCCTGCCGCGCGTGGACGTGCCCAAGTCCCACGGCGGACTGGAGCTTCCGATGCTGGCGCAGGTCGCCGTCGCCGAACAGCTCGGCCGCGTCACCAACGCGCTCGGCTGGTGCTATCCCGAGGTGCAGGGCTGGATGTTCGAAGCTTTCAATGCCGAGCAGATCGATCGGCTGATCCGGCCGATGATGCGGGGCGAAAGGCATGTCTGCTATGCCATTACCGAGGAGGAAGCGGGATCCGATCCCGCCAACATCCAAACCACTGCCGAGCCGCGCGGCGACCATTACCTGCTCAACGGCGAGAAATGGCATGTCACCAGCGCCAATCTGGCTGATACCATCATTGTTCAAGCCAGGATCGGGTCGGGGTCCGGCACCGGCGCCCATTGTCTCTTCTTCACTCCGCGCGACACAACTGGCATCCGCGTGGTTAGAACCCCACGCTACGCCCACACCTTCAATCATCATCACCCCGTCTTGCGCTTTGAAAATGTCAGGCTGCCCGCTGCCAACCGCATCGGCCCAGAGGGCGGCGGCATGACCTTCACCCATGCCTGGTTTCGGCGCGAGCGGCTGATGATTGCCGCCCGCTGCTGTGGTGCGGCCGGCCGGCTGATCGAGGAGGCCGCCGGCTTCGCCAAGGCCCGTTTCGTCTCCAACCGGCCGATTGCCGATTTTCAGCTCATCCAGGCGATGCTGGCCGACAGTGCGACCGAGCTCCACGCCGCCCGTCTTACGACCTATGAGGCCGCCAGCGCTCAGACCGCGGCGATGACGTCCAGACGCTCCATGCCCGCTGCGCCATCGCCAAGCTCTATGCCTCGGAAATGGCCTGGCGGGTTGCCGACCGCGCCGTGCAGATATTCGGCGGCCGCGGCTATATGCGTGAAAACGCCGCCGAGCGTTTTCTGCGCGAGCTGCGTGTCGACCGGATCTGGGAAGGGACGAGCGAGATACAGCGCCTCATCATCGCCAATGGCGTGCTCAAGCGCGGCCTCGCTGCAACTATCGCCAGTTGATGTTTCACCTCCCCGACCGCGTGTTGTTCGATGTCGCTGGTGGTGTGGTCCAAGGTCAAGCTTGGCGTCACCCCCGACATCAATGCGCTGGCCACGATCATCATTGCCATTGTGACGCTCTGTGTCGTTCTGGCCGGAGTGATCATGTACCGGGCCGATCAGCGCCGCGAGCGCGATATCCAGGCCGCCATCGCGGCAAATCGCTAGTCAATTTTCTCTCGAACCTGGGCTTCCATCGGGCCTGTCATCGTCTATAAGAGCGGTTCGCGGGGAGCGAGAAGTCTCCGCCGGCTGCATGGAGGTGGAAATGGCTGTTCGCGTGGCAATCAACGGTTTCGGCCGCATCGGCAGAAACATTTTGCGCTCGGTCATCGAATCCGGCCGCAAGGACATCGAGGTTGTCGCAATCAACGATCTCGGCCCCGTCGAGACCAACGCGCATCTGCTGCGCTTCGATTCCGTCCATGGCCGCTTTCCATATGAGGTGAAGGTCGAAGGCGACAGCATCATCGTCAAGGACGCCCGCATCAAGGTTACCGCCATAAAGGATCCGGCAACCCTTCCATGGAAGGAATTGGGTATCGACGTCGCGCTTGAATGCACCGGAATTTTCACCGCCAAGGACAAGGCTTCCGCCCATCTGTCCGCCGGCGCCAAACGTGTCCTGGTATCGGCCCCTGCCGAAGGTGCCGACCTGACCGTCGTCTTTGGCGTCAATCACGACAAGCTCAGCCCGGAACATAAGGTGGTTTCGAACGCCTCCTGCACCACCAATTGCCTCGCTCCTGTCGCCAAGGTCATCAATGACTCCATCGGCATCGATAAGGGGTTCATGACCACCGTGCATTCCTATACCGGCGATCAGCCGACCCTCGATACCCTCCACAAGGATCTCTACCGCGCCAGGGCCGCGGCACTGTCCATGATCCCGACCTCGACCGGCGCCGCCAAGGCCGTCGGTCTCGTTCTGCCTGAACTCGACGGCAGGCTCGACGGCGTTGCCATTCGCGTGCCGACCCCCAATGTTTCGGTTATCGATTTCAAGGTCGTGGTCAAGCGCACCACCACGCCCGAGGAGGTCAATGGCGCCATTGAACGGGCGGCTCGTCAGGAGCTGAAGGGTATCCTTGATTATACCCGCCAGCCCAATGTCTCCGCGGATTTCAACCACGACCCGCACTCATCGAATTTCGCCATGGATCAGACCAAGGTGTTGGACGGCAATTTCGTCCGCGTCCTGTCCTGGTACGATAATGAGTGGGGATTTTCCAACCGCATGTGCGACACTGCGGTTGCCATGGGCAAGCTCGTCTAGAGCGGCGACATGACCGCAGTCCTCGTCGCGCCTTCCATTCTGTCGGCCGACATATCCAGGCTTGGCGATGAAGTGCGCGCGCTTGATCGTGAGGGCGCCGACTGGTTTCACATCGACGTCATGGACGGCCATTTTGTGCCGAACATCACCTGGGGCCCGGCCGTCGTGTCCGCCGTCAGGTGCATGACCCGCAAACCGCTTGATGTGCATTTGATGATTTCACCTGCCGAACCCTATCTCGAGGCCTTCGCCAGGGCAGGGGCCGACGGGATCACCATCCATGCCGAGGCCGGCCCTCACGCCGACCGTTCCCTCGAAGCGATCCGGTCGCTGGGCA
>DATFOT010000225.1:0-3303 GCA_035265265.1 Aestuariivirgaceae bacterium
TACAGCTTGAACGGACGCCCGCCCGTGCTCCTGAGGTAACGGAGCATGGAAAGGATGGGCGTGATCCCGATGCCGCCGGCGATAAAAACATAACTGGCCGGATTGCCGGTGAGGGTGAAGTCATTCCGGGGGGCGGATACAAGAAGTTCATCGCCCGGCTTCGTCTCGTCGACCAGACTGATCGATCCGCCCCGGCCGGCGGCTTCGCGCTTCACGGCGATCACGTAGCGGTCACGCTCGTTTGGGTCGTTGCTAAGAGAGTAGCGGCGAATAAACCCGTTCGGCGCTTGAACCAGGATATGGGCCCCGGCCGAGAACTCGGGCAACTCCGCTCCGTTCGGGTCGACGAACTCGAAAAGCTGGATGTCCTCTGCAATCCTAGCCGTGTGCTGCACGCGCACAGCCCGCATCTCGACCTCGTCAAGATCCGTCATCCTTTGACCCTCTAAACTCCAGCCGCCACCGGTCGGCTTCGGATAGACTCTTAGCTCCCTAACCAGTTTTATTCAAGCGCTTTTCGTCATAACGCGGCCCAGTCCCTCAAGCTTGGCCGTTCACCAGCCTAACATGCCGCAAGCTAGCGGTTCTGGCGGAAACATTCACGAGCCTCCGCTGTTTTCTTCTTGACATCCGCCTGCGCGCGGCTAGAAATACTTAGCATGCTAAGTAATAGCCCACAAGGCCGGTGCGAATGCGTTCTCGCCGTATGGAGGTTTGGCAATGCTCACCCATGAAGAGAATGTTCTTCTGACCCGTGTTGAAGGTGATGCCCCGATGGGGCAGCTGATGCGCCGGCATTGGATTCCGGCCGCACTTTCGGAGCAGCTTTCTGAGTCCGACGGCACGCCCATTCGCTTGCGCTTGTTTGGCGAGGATCTGGTGGCGTTCCGCGACTCGGATGGACGCGTGGGCGTTCTCGGCGAGTACTGCCCACATCGCAAAGCTTCGCTCGTGTTCGGCCGGAACGAAGAATGTGGACTGCGCTGCCTCTATCATGGCTGGAAGTTCGACGTAGACGGTAACGTGCTCGAAATGCCCTCCGAGCCTGCCTCGAGCGGTTTCGCCCAAAAGGTAAAGCACAAGGCTTACCCAACGCAGGAGGCCGGCGGATTCGTCTGGGTGTATATGGGTCCAGCTGACCAGATGCCTGAATTCGAAGCTCCACCCTGGGCTCCAACACCGCAAACCAAGGTCAGCATTGCCAGAATCGATCTTCCCTGTAATTGGGCGCAGATCATGGAGGGCCAGATCGACTCAGCGCATAGCTCGAGCCTCCATTCGTCTGATATGCGACCCGCGCGCGTGGATTCGGCGAAAGCGGTCGATACGCATTGGCTGCGGCCCTCGACCGATAAGAATCCTCGCATTCAGGTGCAGCTCACGAATTATGGCTTCCGGTACGCCGCGATCCGACGCCCGATTATGAACGCCAACACGCACGATTACGTGCGAGTCACCACCTATGTGGCGCCGTTCACAGCACTTATTCCGCCGAACAGTTCGTACAACGTGGTGAGTGTAATCGTTCCGAAAGACGATGTGAGCAGTTATTTCCACTTTATGGCCTGGAGCGATCAGCCAGGCGGCGGAATTGACCAGGAAGCTTGGCGGAAGTTTCTCCACGCGCAGGTCGGCATCGACCTCGATCAGGATTATCGACCGGTTCTGCGCACCGCGGAAAACTACTATGGCCAGGACCGCCAAGCGATGAAGCTTGGCAACTTTACGGGCATCCAGGGAATTCCCAACCAAGATATCGCCATGTGGCTGTCGATGGGGCCGATCGCCGATCGCACCAGCGAAAGACTCGGGGCGAGCGACATCGCCGTCGTGCAGTTCCGTCGTGTGATGATCGACGCCACCCGGACGTTCATGGAAAGCGGCAGCATCATCGGACTTCAGGAGCCCCATATCCCGCAGGCCAGACTGCGCTCTTACCAGGGCGTGGTCAAAAAGTCAGAAAATTGGCGCACGCTCGGGGCGTCCGAAGAAGAAGTCAGGATGCTTGAGGGCATGGAGGAGGACGAGACTGACCAGGAAATGGCTCGGGCGGCAGGTTAGGAAAGCGCCGACCGATGCCGGTCTTCTCGTACGGCCGGAACCAAATGCCACAACGATAAAACGGAATGGCTCGCACGTCATGCGGGCCGTCCATCAGCGAGGACGACTATGAACCCTAGCCGCTTAGTCTCCCAACCACGCTCCACGCTCCACGGTCTTATCGCTGCCGCCTCGCTCATCCTTTGTATACTCATGCCATGGCCAACGCAGAGCCAAGCCTCATGGCCGGACAAAACGGTCAGGTTTATTGTGCCCTACGCGCCAGGGGGGCTGCCGGACACCGTCGCGCGCATCGTTGCACAGGCGCTGCAAGAGCGTCTCGGCCAGTCGGTGGTTGTTGACAACCGGCCCGGCGGAAACGGCAGCATAGCGGCCACCGCGCTCGCCACGTCGAAGGCGGACGGCTACACCTTCATGGTCACCGACGGCTCGGTCGTGTCGATTAATCCGCATCTCTACACCAAGCTCACCTACAACCCGAGCAAGGACTTCCTGCCGGTTTCGTATCTGGCCCGGGCTCCGCTGTTCCTGGCGGTCAATCCAAAGGTGCCGGTCTCGTCTTTCAAGGAGTTTATTGAATATGTGAAAGCACGGCCCGACCAGCTCAACTATGGATCATCGGGCATTGGCAGCACGCACCACCTGTCAATGGAGGCAGTGATGGCGGCGCTCGGGCTCAAGATGACCCATATTCCTTACAAGGGATCGGGCCAATCGGTTCCTGCTCTCATCGGCGGGCAAGTCGAGGTGTTGTTCTCGGCCTATCCGTCGCTTGCCCCCTTCGTGAAGGATGGCCGCGCCAAGCTGCTTGCCACGAACGGGGCCGAGCGCTCGCCTGATGCACCCGACGTGCCCGCCATTGCCGAATTCATCCCAGGGTTCGACTTTGCGACGACCATCGGCATCCTTGCCCCAGTCGGTACGCCGCGGGAGCCGATTGAGAGGCTCGCCGCCGCTTCGGCGACGGTGTCGAAAGACCCTGAAGTGATCAAGAAACTGGCTGTGGCCGGGATTGAGGCTGTGGGCACTGGAGCGGAGGATTATGCACGGGCTCTCACAGCCGAATCTGACCGTGTTACGAAGACTGTCCAGGCGGCCGGGATCAAACCTGAAGACTGACGGCCAGAGGCAACACGGATTGCAGCCTGGCGGTTGCAATCTTGTCTTGCCATTCGGTTGCGCGATCGTTGAACCTTTTCCAAACACAACACTTCCTGAGGTTAGTCTATGGCGAAATTGAAC
>DATFOT010000226.1:0-4225 GCA_035265265.1 Aestuariivirgaceae bacterium
AGCCTCCATGAGGGAGATTTCGCCAAAATGGAAAACCGAAGCGGCCAAGACCGCGGCAGCATGGCCATCCCTGATCCCTTGGACGAGATGGTCGAGCTTGCCTACCCCGCCGCTGGCGATGACGGGTATTGTGACAGCATCGGCGACCGTCCGCGTCAAGTCGATGTCGAATCCGGCCTTGGTGCCGTCCCTGTCCATAGAGGTCAGCAATATCTCCCCGGCTCCGAGCGCGGCCGCTTCCCTGGCGAATCGAACGGCTTCGATGCCGGTAGACCGGCTGCCTCCATGGGTGAAAATTTCCCAGTAGCCGGGCGCAGTTTGCTTGGCATCGATGGCAACGATGATGCACTGGCTGCCGAAGCGCCGCGCCGCAAGGGTGATAAACGCCGGATCTCTGATGACCGCGGTGTTGATCGACACCTTGTCGGCACCGGCAAGCAGAAGGGCGCGGATGTCGTCCAGAGTTCCTACGCCGCCGCCTACGGTTAGGGGCATGAAGCACTGCTCCGCGGTTGCGCGCACGATATCGAGCAAGATACCGCGGTTCTCGTGGCTGGCACTGATGTCGAGAAAACAGAGCTCATCGGCGCCGGCATGGTCGTAAGCGGCAGCAACCTCGACAGGATCGCCGGCATCACGCAGGTCCTTGAATCTTGTGCCTTTGACGACTCGGCCATCCTTCACGTCCAGACACGGGATAATTCTTATCTTGAGCACTCAAGCGGCCTCCGATGCGGATCTCGCCAAGCGCAGCGCTTCGGCGGGTTCGATGCGGCCATCATAGAGGGCGCGGCCGATGATCACGCCAGCAAGACGGGCGCAATCGGGCTGCATCAGGCGGCGAATTTCCTCGAGCGAGGCCAGACCGCCACTGGCGATAACGGGAAAGTTGACGGCATGGGCCAGAGCCAGCGTTGCGGATAGGTTGAGCCCTGAAAGAGCGCCGTCGCGATCGATATCGGTATAGATGACCGCGGCGGCGCCTACATCCTCGAAACGCTTTGCCGCTTCGATAATCCCGACGCCAGTTCGTTCCGTCCAGCCTTCGATCGCAACCTCGCCGGCTCGCGCGTCGATCCCCACGGCAACGGCACCGGGGAATTTTCGGCAGGCGGTGAGCACCAGATCGGGATTGCGCAGAGCTGCCGTTCCAAGAATGACGCGGCGCACGCCTTTGCCCAGCCAGTCTTCGATCGCCTGAAGCGTGCGAATGCCGCCACCCAGCTGGACCGGAATGCGAACCACAGAGAGTATGGACGCAATCGCCGCGGCGTTGCTCGAACCGCCAGTGGCAGCGTCGAGATCGACGACATGAAGCCATCGAAAACCGGCTTTCTCGAATTGCGCGGCCTGGAAGGCAACGTCCGTGTTGTACACCGTCGCAGCCGCCATGTCGCCGCGCAGCAAGCGCACGCATTGGCCGTCCTTCAAGTCGATTGCAGGGAACAGGATCACGGCCGCCATTCCAAAAAATTAGCAAGAAGATTGATGCCCAGCGCCTGGCTTTTCTCGGGATGAAACTGAGTGCCCGCCATGTTGCCGCGCGCGACTGCAGCGACCATGGCGCCACCATAATCAGTCGTTGCCAGAATGTCGGAGGGGTTGTCGGGGGCAAACCCAAAGGAATGAACGAAATACGCGTGGGGAGCGTTCTCGCCATACGTAATGCCGGCGAGCAGCGGATGATCGCGCAGCGGCGTGATCGCGTTCCAGCCCATGTGCGGAACTTTTAGCGCCACGTCGTGGGGCTGGATGGGACGCACGATACCCTCGATCCATCCCAATCCCGGCGTCTCGCCAAATTCCATCCCGCTTGTCGCCATGAGCTGCATGCCGACGCAAATGCCCAGGAAAGGGTTTCCCTTTTCGATCACTTTTTCCTCTAAGGCTTCGGTCAGGCCAACGATGGCATGAAGCCCGTCGCGGCAGTCCTTGAAAGCGCCAACGCCAGGCAAGATGATGCGATCGGCCCGGCGCACTTCCTCCGGATCGTGGGTCACGAGGATTTCAGCCCGTATCCCACGTTCATATGCAGCTCGCTCAAAGGCCTTTTCCGCCGAGCGGAGATTGCCGGACCCATAATCGACAATGGCGGCACGCATCACGCAGCATCCGCCGAGGCTCGTTCGCCATGCTGCAGATGGAAATATTTCAATTCCGCCTCCTGGACATCTTTGCCGACGAATGGACCTTCCTCGATGAAACCGCGCCTTGCCATGGCACGGCGCCGACGCTCATTGCCCTCCATGCCCAGCAAGAGATTGAGCGCCAGCGCTGCAATGAGCACGAAAGTGTCCGAAAGCGACAGCCGGGCGGCGAGAGCAAAAACCAGCGCGACGACCAGAAGGTAAAGGATTAGCGGCAACCACAGCCGCTTCACGACAAGCCATATGACTGGAAAGAAAAAAGCAGGCCAGGAGAAACCTTCCTTTATAAAAACCGCCTCTTCCTGAGAAGCCTGCGGCGGCCGGTGAGCGGTGAAAATCTTCATGCCGGTTCAACCCTGAAGTATGCCTTTGGTCGAGGGAATTCGTGATTGCTGGCGAGGATCCAATTCGACTGCCTGGCGCAGGGCATGTGCCAGTGCTTTGTAGCAAGACTCGGCGATATGGTGGCTGTTGTCGCCCTGCAGCGTCTCCACATGCATGGTGATACCGGCGTTGAGCACGAAAGCCTGAAACCATTCCCGCAAGAGTTCAACGTCGAATTTGCCGATGGTCGAGCGGGAAAACGCGACGTTCCAGACAAGATGGGGGCGGCCCGACAGATCGAGCGCCACCCGGGTCAGGGCCTCGTCCATCGGAACATAGGCGTAGCCATAACGCCTGACGCCACGGCGCTCGGCAAGCGCCCTGCTCAGAGCCTGGCCGACGGTTATGCCAACGTCTTCTACCGTGTGATGCATATCAACCTGCAGGTCGCCCTCGGCCTTGACTTCTAAGTCGATCAGCGAATGGCGTGCAAACAGCGCCAGCATGTGATCGAGAAAACCAATGCCGGTCGAAATGCTGTATGTGCCTTCGCCATCCAGGCTGAGGGAAACTTCGACGCTGGTTTCGCCGGTCTTGCGCTTTAGAGACGCTATGCGCATATGCTGATCCTTGCAGTTTTGTGCCGTGTTTAGCAGGTGGGCTTTGGCTTGGCGAGGGCGTATCAGTGCCCGGTTAACCCTTCCGGTACCTGCGGTTCGAGGAGTTGATAAGCGATGAGCAATACCGGTGCCGGCGAGTGGCATGGAACGACGATCCTGACGGTCCGGAAGGGAAAGCAGGTGGTCATCGCCGGAGACGGGCAGGTCAGTCACGGGAATGTCGTGATCAAAGCGAATGCCAAGAAAGTACGGCCGCTCGCGGGCGGGGAGGTGCTTTCCGGCTTCGCCGGCGCTACGGCCGATGCCATGACGCTATTCGAGCGTCTCGAAGGGAAACTCGAGCAGTATCCAAAGCAACTGACGCGCGCATGCGTGGAACTCGCCAAGGATTGGCGGACAGACCGTTACCTGCGGCGGCTCGAAGCAATGATGATCGTCGCCGACCGGAAAACAAGCCTGGTACTTACGGGCAATGGCGATGTGCTCGAACCGGAGTTCGGTGTTACCGGAATTGGATCCGGCGGCAATTTCGCCCTGGCGGCAGCCCGTGCACTCATTGAGATGGAACTGAGCGCGGAAGAAATAGCGCGGAAGGCAATGAAAATCGCCGCCGACCTGTGCGTGTTCACAAACGACAGCCTGGTAATAGAGAAACTGGATAGCGAATAGCATGGCAGATTTTTCGCCACGTGAGATTGTTTCGGAGCTGGACCGGCATATCATCGGGCAGAACGATGCCAAGCGCGCCGTGGCGATCGCGCTGCGCAACCGCTGGCGCCGTCAGCGCCTGGAGCCAGCGTTACGCGAGGAGGTTATTCCGAAGAACATCTTGATGATCGGGCCGACAGGTGTCGGCAAAACAGAAATCGCACGGCGGCTAGCGAGGCTCGCGAATGCACCTTTTCTTAAGGTCGAGGCTACGAAGTTTACCGAGGTTGGCTATGTCGGGCGCGATGTCGAACAGATCGTCCGCGATCTCATGGAGGTAGCCATATTACAGGTGCGCACTCAAAGGCGCCAAGATGTTAGGGCCAAGGCGCAGATGAATGCGGAAGGCCGGGTGCTCGACGCGCTGGTCGGCGCAAATGCGTCCTCAGCCACCCGAGATTCGTTTCGCAAGAAGCTGCGCAGCGG
>DATFOT010000227.1:0-3719 GCA_035265265.1 Aestuariivirgaceae bacterium
CCTGCGGCCACCAGCACGGGAACCCTGATCAGCTGCAGTTCTTCCTTGCTGATCGTCTGGCGCGCCGAGCGCATGCAGGCGGCTAGCGCCTTCAGATCACTGCCGGTCTGTTCGGCAAAGCTGCGAAAGGCCCGCGCGGTCTCGCCGCTCACCGCATCTGGGCTGTCGGCCTCCAGCGCCCGCGCAATGGGCTCAACGTCGTCAATGCCGCGGATCATATTTGCTGCAAGGCCGGAAAACACCGCGGCGGTCACATGCTGAGCATGGTCGATTGCAAGCAGCGCCGCAATGCGCGCGCCCATCGAATAGCCCATGATGGCCAAATGGTCATGGCCAAGATGCTGGATCAGCCGATATGCATCATCGGCCATCAGCGCAGCCGAGTAGAATTTCGGATCGTAGAATTTGCTGCTTTTGCCATGGCCGCGATTGTCGAAGGTGATGGCTTGATAGCCTGCCTGGTTGAGCGAGCGCACCCAGCCCGTATCGACCCAGTTCACTCTGCCCGTCGAGGCGAAGCCGTGGATCAGCAGAACGGGCCGCCCCTGGCCCCAGATCTCATAGGCAATAGTCGCTGTGTCATGGGTGAAGAAGTGCATCTTGCGTGAATTCGCCCTATTGCACGTCATGCGCGGACTTGATCCGCGCATCTGGTTGTTTCTCAGCGAGATGACCGGGTCAAGCCCGGCCATCACGAATTTTCCGAGGCCACCACCCGATGGACAGACTTCACCGCGCCATGCTATTCGCGGCCTGCTTGAACTGTCGGAGCAAACAGATGGCCCACACATCGACGCCTAAATTCCACAACGAGGCCGGCGTGCCTGCCATCCAGATTGGAACGAAGGAGTTCGAGTGCATCGGCGCCAAGCCGCCCCAGGATCATCCGCATATCTACATCGACATGGGACATGAAGACGAAGCCATCTGTCCCTATTGTTCGACTGTTTACCGATATGATCCGGCATTGGCTCCGGCTGGCGCGCGACCCGCCGGCGCCCTCTTTTCAGAAGACGCCGGCTGATTGTCCCCGGTCGCGGACAAAACCTAAAATCATTGGCAGTTTGGTGCCGGCCGCTGGCTTCCGGCACTGGAGTCATTGTCGGGCAAGGGAATGAACCCAGCGGTGAGAATCGCCTTGGCCCTCCGCCGCCAATCGGTGGGGCATATGCGATGAGCATGGCGCTCGCTGCGAAGTTCACTTTCAAGCACTTCTATGCCCAGCTCCTCCAGGATGGCCCTGCTCTCTGCCAGAGAGGGCTCGATCGGCGTTGCACCACATAGCGCATTTGCTCTGAGAACCCAAGTCATGGTTGCTGCCGGCCCAAGTGAACATCCTTAGATTGAACAGAGTTGCGTGATTTGGCAAGCCCGTAAATCGGCAAGCTCGGCCATTGGAAAACGGCGGGTGAATCCGCTAGCGCAAGACTGGGCCTGAAAGCCCGCCGCCAGCGCTGATCGATTTTGTCTGGTTCGACTTTTCCGAAAGCAGCCCCTTCGCCGTCCCGCCCGGCAGGCAGGAACAGCCGGCAAGCGCAAGCAGCGCCAGAAGCGGCAGCGTGAATCGGGAACCCCTCATGGAGCGCTTAGGATTACATCCGTGAGACCCGTTGTCCAGCCGCCTGAACCTATTCTTGGCAAAGGCAAATCGACCTGCAACAGTGCTCCCATGCCGAGTGGCGTTCTCTCCATTGCACAGGCGCGGCGGATCGCCCTCGTCGCTCAAATGGCGCCAGGTGCCAGCCGGCCGAAATCTCTCCCCGGACCGGCCGCAATCGAAAAGCTGGTTGAGAAGCTCAACCTTTTGCAGATCGATTCCGTCAATGTGCTCTCCCGCTCGCATTATCTCCCGGTCTTTTCCCGCCTCGGAACTTATGATCGCGCCACCCTCGATGACCTGACTTTTTCCCCTCGCCGTCGCCGCTTTTTTGAATACTGGGCGCATGAGGCAAGCTTCCTGCCGCTTGCGTTCTTTCCGCTGTTTCGCTGGCGCATGGACGCTGCGCGCCAGGGCGAGGGTATTTACAAGGGCCTCATTGAATTCGCCCGTAACGAGCCACATTACATCGCTGCCATTCTCAATGAAATCCGCAGCCGTGGTCCGCTCACCGTTCGCGACCTGCCCGATCCGGGCAAGCGGCTGCCCGGCTGGTGGGGCTGGTCGCCGGGCAAAGTCGCGCTGGAATATCTGTTCTGGACCGGCGAGGTTACCGCTGCGACGCGCCGCAATTTCGAGCGCCGCTATGATTTGACCGAACGTGTGATCCCGCCGGAAATCTTCCACACGCCGCAGGTGACGCGGGCCGATGCCGTGCGCGAGCTGATGCGACTTTCCGCACGCGCGCTCGGCATCGCGACTGCCGCCGACCTTCGCGATTACTTCCGGCTTCCCCTGGCCGATGCGCGAAAAGCATTGGCCGAGCTCGTCGAGGCCCGCGTTCTTGAAGAGGTGGCTGTCGAGACATGGCGCAATCCTGCCTATGTCGTCAAGGCGGCACCCGTGCCGCGCAAATCGCCCTTCTGTGCCAGCCTGCTGTCGCCCTTCGATCCGCTCGTGTGGGAACGCTCACGCACCGAACGGCTCTTCGGATTCTCATATCGCATCGAGATCTATACGCCCGCCGGAAAGCGCCGGCATGGCTATTACGTTCTGCCCTTCCTGTTCGGCGACCGCTTCGCAGCACGCCTTTGCCTCAAGGCCGACCGTGCCGCATCCACTCTGATGATCAACACGGCACATGCCGAACCCGGCATCGACCTGGCGGCCACGGTCGAGGCCCTCGCCCGCGAACTTGCCTTGCTCATGCGCTTTCTCGGCCTGGCGGAGATGCAAGTGAAGCGCAAAGGCGATCTGGCGGTCCCGCTCAGGAAGGCTATCGGTGCGTGAGCGCGTGATCGCTATACCATCCCCTCGTCTTCGATGTTGAGCAGCCTACCGCAGGCCTTGCAATGAACGGCGTCATAGTCATGCCGCTTGAGGCCACAGGCCGGGCATTTGAACTCTACCTTGGAGGGCCGCAGCATCACCTGGACGAGCCGCAAAAACAGCGACACCCCGAAGATCATAATGATCACCGAGATCAGCCTTCCCCAAGTTCCCGTGAGCACGATGTCGCCGAAGCCGGTAGTGGTCAGCGCCGTTACGGTGAAATAAAGCGCATCCACGTAATTCGCGATCTTGGGATTGATGTAATGCTGCGTCTCATAGACGACCGCCGTCATCACGAACAGGAACACCGCGAGATTGATTCCTGACAGGATCGTCTGTTCGTTGCGGCGGAAGAACCAGGAGTCCTTTCGCAGCCGCTGCACGAGCTGGTACGACCGAAACAGCCGCAACAGCCGCGCCACGCGCAAAAACGCAAAGCCCTCGCCGACGATTGGTGCGAGCAGCGATGCGATCACCACTATGTCGGCGATCCCGAAAGGGCTGATGAGGAACTTCAGCTTGCTTGTGCAGATCCACAGGCGGCCAAGAAACTCAACCAGCAGCAAGAAGCCCACGATCGCATCCACGATCTCGACAGCGGGCGAATGCGATGTAAATGACGTGGCGACCAGGAAGCAGATCGTGAAGACGTCGAATACCAGCAGCCCGTAGCGAAAGCGATGAGCTTGCGCACTATCACCCTCATAGAGTCCGGTAAGCTTCTTTCGAAATCTGGCGGCGGCTTTCATCAGGCGCGAGGCTGAACGCCTAATCCTTCGGGCTGCGTTTT
>DATFOT010000228.1:0-8951 GCA_035265265.1 Aestuariivirgaceae bacterium
CTGCCAATAGGACGATCCTCATCGAGAAACGGATGCAGGCGCCGCACGGCCACATGAGCCTTGGCCAGCTTCGGCGCGATGCGTGGTGGTTTGGCGAGATCCACAGCCTGTGCCGCGGCAACCAGCTCCATTGCGATAGCGAGCTCGTAGCGCTCCAGGAGCGCCTCGAGCTTCTGCACGGCCAGCGGTGCATGGCTGAGCGAATCTTCCTGCCCGTCGGCGTTATGGCTCGCCATCACCGGCACGGGACTGCTCAGATGAACGATTTCTGCTCGCAAGGCCTCCGCTGGCTTCATCAGCGGTCCAAAGCCGCCGCGCTCGGTCGCGATTGACGACAACAAAGGCGGGAGGCCGGAAAAGCTCGGGCTCATGAGCCGCGCCACGCGCGAAACGCTGTCGGTCGTGCACCAGGCCAGTACCCTGGCCAAGCTGTCCGCTGCCAGGCTCAATTGCAGCAGATGAAAATTGCCGGTCGTGACGATGTGATCATCCGCTTCGATCACCGCAGGATTATCCGGCGATCCATTGATTTCTATCGTAACCGCCTTTCGAAACCGCTCCGACTCGGTGAGCGCTGCGCCGAAGACTTGTGCCATGCAGCGAAACGACAAGGGATCCTGCAGCCGTCGCCCTTCACCCTTATTCAGCAACAGCCCGCCCTTCAATAGTCGGCGAATCCGTCGTCCCGCTTCACCTTCACCTGCCTGCGGCCGAAGAGCCAAAACATCTTCCTGAAGCGGTGAGCTGTTGCCGCGGAAGCCTTCGAAAGACATTGCCGCCGCGACGATATGGCTCTCGATCGCCCGCCCCACACGAACCGCTGCGAGCGCCGCGAGCCCACCGGTAAACGCCGTGTTGTTGCAAAGTACCTGGCCGTCCTTGGGCCCGAGCGCGAGGGGTGCAAGCCCCGCGGCTTCCAGCGCTTCCACGCCCGGCATGCGCTTTCCCCGAAATAGCATTTCACCCTCTCCGATCAATCCATGACCGAGCGCGGCCATTGCCACGAGGTCGGCTGCACCGATGGATGCCGTGCCGGGCATCACAGCCGCAAGTCGCCGGTTCAGCGCCTCGGCAAGATGATCGGCAAGCCCGATGCTCTGTCCTGCGGCTCCGGTAAGCATGGTGTTGAGCCGCACAGCCATCACTGCCCGTGCCGCTTCTTCACTCAATGCTTGCCCCAGCCCCTGCGCTCGCCCCCGAACCATCCGGTAGGAAAAATCCGCGATGGTCTCGTCCGGCAGCATTTCGCCGACTCTCATTCCAAGCCCCGTTGTCAGGCCGTAGGCGGGCAGCTTATCCTTGACATACCGTTCGACGATCCGCCGTCCCGCTGCCATTGCTCTGCGTGTTGATCCGGCGATCTCAACATGGGCGGCATTCATTGCAATTCGCTCGACCGCTGCCGGCTCGAGCGACCGTCCGTCGAGAATGATTGGCTTGCTCATTCTTGCCGCGATATCGCCATCGGAGAGGCCTGTCTCACTGGAGGACGTCCATGCGGTTCTCCTTCGCCCACTCCTTCAGCTCCATTTTGCGAACTTTGCCTGACGCAGTCAGCGGAAAAACGTCGGTGATGTAATAGCGTATCGGCACCTTGAATTGGGCAATGTGCTGGCTGCAGAAGCCATTGAGCTCTCGAGCAGTGATCTCCCGCTCCAGCATCAGCGCCGCAACCACGACTTCGCCGTAATATTCATCGGGCATTCCGAAAACGGCGGCAGACACGACGGCCGGATGATCCTGGAGCAGATCCTCGATCTCGGCCGGAGAGATATTCTCTCCACCTCGGATGACCATGTCTTTCAGCCTGCCCCCCGCAATGACGAGCTTGCCGGAAGGCGTAAGATAACCGCGGTCGCCTGTCCTCAGAAACCTGTCCCCGGTGAGGGCCAGTGCGCTTGCTTCGGCATCATCGAAATAACCAATCATCACATTGGGGCCACTACCCTGGATCTCGCCAACTTCTCCTGATGCCAATGCTTCGCCTGTGTCGGGCTCGACGATCCTCAATTCGCACGGAGGAAGCGGCAGGCCCGCTGTCTCGAATCGGTCCGGATCATCGGGTGCGGCAGCCGTGAACAATGTGGCGCATTCCGTCTGCCCATAGACTTGGGCAAGGCCCGGCATTGGAAATTCTTGGGCACATTGGCGAAGCATGCCCGGATTGCATTGAGCGCCCCCGCATGTACCCCCGCGCAACGTCGAAAGATCGTAACGCACCCGCGTTGGATGGTGGAGCATGGCATGATAGCCGGTCGGCACACCGGAAAATATCGTGGCGCGCTCCCCTTCGATGATCTCGAACATCAACTCGGGATCGAAATGCGAAACACCCACGTAGCAGGCGCCGCTGCTGAGGCTGCCGAGAAGATTGAAAATGCACCCTGCGCAATGAAACAGCGGAATCATCGATGTCCACTTGTCGCTTTCGCCGATCCCGAGTCTTAGCGTCGCGGTTCGCGCGACGAAAGCCATCGCGCGGTGGCTCAGGAGCGCGCCTTTTGGAAGACCCGTTGTACCGGAAGTGTAAAGCAGGGCGGCAGGTTTGCTCATCTCCAGCGTGACTCGCGCTGGCAGGTCAGCTTCGGACAAAATATCGTCCAACAACATGACCTCGGGCGCGTTGTCCAAGCAGATGATGTGCGCTAGCTGCGGCAATGTCGGCCTGAGTGCCTGGACATGATCGAGATAGGGATTTGAGCGAAATTCCCTGGATAGGATGACAGCCTTGGACTGCGATTGGCGAAGCGCGAATCCAAGATCATCGTGGCGGAAAAACGTGTTGAGAGGAACCAGAACCCCTCCCATTGCTGCCACTGCAAGCTGCACAACCGGCCATTCGATGCGGTTTTCAGCAAGCAGGCCGATATGATCCCCTGGTTTCAGCCCAAGCGCCAGGAGCCCTCCGGCCAGGCGCAATGACAATCCACGCCATTGCATGAAACTCAGCCGCCGGTTTCGTTCCGGAAAGATCAGCGCCGGATCATCCCCCCGCCGTGCCGCCAAGGCTTCGAGCTGCAGCCAAGGATGCTGTTCGGGTGTGCTCATGAACCCAAGGCAGACGAATTTCCGGCCATCTTCTATTCTAGCAAGCCACCGACCAATTGGGCAAACACGCCCTTTCTGATTAAAATCCGTGCATTCTCGATATCGCTGCCAAATTCGCGGTCGACGATCCGCCGGGGTATACGTGACCGGATCAGCGAATGCGCTGTTTCGAGAGCGTTTGAACTCTTGAGCGGTCTGCGAAACTCAAGCCCGTCGGCAGCCGCGAGAAGTTCGATCGCGATGATCCCTTGGGTGTTGGCGTTCATGCGATGAAGCCGCAGCGCGCCATGTGTTGCCATGCTCACGTGATCTTCCTGATTTGCTGAGGTCGGCAGGCTGTCGACGCTTGCGGGATGGGCCAGCATTTTGTTCTCCGACGCCAGCGCCGCCGCCGTGACATGGGCAATCATATATCCGGAATTGAGCCCGGGCTCCTGAACCAGAAACGGCGGCAGCTCGCTGATCGTCGTGTCGGTCAGTTCCGCGATCCGTCTTTCGGAAATTGAACCGATTTCCGCAATCGCAAGCGCCATGATATCGGCTGCGAACGCCACCGGCTCGCCGTGAAAGTTGCCTCCAGACAGCACCTCGCCCTCGGCAGCAAACACCAGGGGATTGTCGCTGACGCTGTTGGCTTCGACTGAAAGAGTGCGGGCAACCGTCCGTAGAAGGTCCAGCGCGGCTCCCATCACCTGGGGTTGGCAACGGAACGAATAGGGATCCTGGACCTTGTCGTCGCCGGTTAGATGTGAGGCACGGATCGCGCTGCCTTCGAGCAGTCCGCGATAAAGCGCTGCCATCTTGATCTGCCCGGGATGTGGTCGGACAGCGTGGATACGCGCATCGAAGGGCGTATCGCTTCCCTTGATGGCATCAACCGACATCGCCCCCGCCACGACTGCCGCCTGCATCGTCTGTTCGGCAATGATGAGCGCATGAAGGGCAATTGCCGTCGAAACTTGCGTTCCATTCAAAAGCGCCAGGCCCTCCTTTGGACCAAGTGCCGCCGGCTTGAGCCCCGCCGTCCTCAAGGCGTCGCCGCCGGCCATCCGCTCCCCATTGACCCATGCTTCCCCTTCTCCCATCAGTACAAGTGACAGATGCGCAAGCGGCGCGAGATCACCCGACGCACCGACCGATCCCTGCGCGGGAATGACTGGGATGATGTTGCTGTTGATTATATCTGCAAGAAGCTGAGCGGTCGCCGGCGCAATGCCTGAATAGCCTTGAGCAAGCGAGGCCAGCTTCAATGCCATCAACAGCCTGACCGTGGCCTGATCGAGCGGCTCGCCGGTTCCTGCCGCATGCGAGCGCACCAAATTGACTTGCAATCTTCCAAGATCGGACGCGGCGATCCTCGACTTAGCAAGCTTGCCGAAACCGGTGTTCACGCCATAAATTGGCTCCGGCCCGCGCAGCAGCCTAGCCACGGCCTGATGCGAGGCTTCAATCGAAGCTTGCGCCCTTTGAGCAAGGCTGACTTCGCACGGGCCCGATAGCGCCTTGCGGAAATCGTCCAAAGAGAGGCCGGTCTCACCAATCGCTATCTGCTGCTTGACCATGCTGCTAATTACAGTTTTGCCTTGAGCGATTCGAGTGCTTTTCTATAGCGCGCCGTGATATTGGGGCCGTCGATATGCTGGCCCTGCCTCACGAGATGCTCCCCGGCCACGAATACGTCGCTTACGCAAGCGTTTCCTCCCGAGAAGATCCAGCTGTCGAGAACATTGTCTCCTGTGCGGCCGATCAGAGCGCCTTGCTGCTGATTGAGCACGACGATATCTGACCGAAGCCCCGCCGCAATGGCACCCTGCGGTTGCCCGAGCGCACGGGCTCCGCCAGTAGCCGCAGCATTGAATAATGTCCTGCCGGTCGACCGGTTGGGACCGCCCGCAAGCACGTTGCGCGCCTGAAGCCTCAGGCGCTGCGAATATTCGAGCTGGCGCAACTCTTCCGCGACGCTCACACTGATATTGCTGTCCGAGCCGACCGCGATCATGCCGCCCTCTTCCAGAAACTCACGTGCATTGAAAATGCCGTCTCCCAGATTGGCCTCTGTTGTCGGACACAGGCCCGCAATTGCCCCGGAGCGTGCCAGATCTCCGGTTTCGGATTCGGTCATATGCGTCGCGTGGATGATGCACCAGCGTTCCGAAACTTCGAAATTCCCCAAGAGAAACTCGATCGGGCGTTTGCCGGTCGCGGCCAGGCACTCTTCCACCTCACGGCTCTGTTCCGCCGCGTGAATGTGAACGGGTCCGTCCGGCTGGAGTCTGTCGAATTCCTCGATGACCTCCCGTAATTCTTCGGCAGCAACAGCGCGCAGCGAATGCGGAGATATGCCGAGCCGTGCATTTCCCTGCTTCAAGACCTCGGTTTGGACGTCGTGCAGGATACCGAGGTAGCTGGCTGCGTCATTGACGAACCGCCGTTGGCTCGCCGCCGCAGGCTGGTTTTTCAGTCCCGCGTATCTATAAAAGGTCGGCAGTAGAGTGATCGCAATTCCGGTCGTTGCTGCGGCAGAGAGACATCGAAGCGACATTTCCGCCGGCCGTCCATAGCGGCTTCCATCAGGCGCGTGATGAAGATATTGAAATTCTCCGACTGACGTGAAACCTGCCAGCAGCGCCTCCATGTAAAGCTGTGCCGCAACTGCTTCCAGTTCGGCCGGCGCCATGGCAAGCGCAAATCGGTACATGGTTTCCCGCCAGGTCCAAAAACTGTCTGTGCCTGTGCTGGAGATTTCAGCGAGACCTGCCATCGCACGCTGGTGCGCATGCGCATGAACATTCGCCATCCCCGGCACGGCAAATCCCGCGATTGTCGGCCCAAGCTCATCGGTTTCGTTCGCTGTGACCGCGGCGATCAATCCCTCAGGGCTCACTGCAACTGCCACGTCGTTCGCCCAACCCTGGGGAAGAAGGGCATGTGCAAAACGAAGCTTGCGCTCGGCCATTCGTCGAATCTATAGTTGTATAGACAGGCTTGTACAGCATGGGTTCTACTACCGCAACCTCTCCTGGGTCGCTCCTGATCGGCAATGCCCGAATCGCCACCATGCTCGGCGGCAGTCCTTACGGGCTTGTGGACAGTGGCGCGGTCCTCGTTACCGGTGGACATATCCGCTGGGTTGGTGCGATGCGCGACGCCCCGCGCGCCGACCGTCGGATCGATGCGGAGGGTCGTCTTCTCACCCCCGGCCTGATCGATTGTCATACCCACCTGGTCTATGCCGGAAATCGCGCCCATGAGTTTGAACAGCGCCTCAAAGGTATTTCTTACAGTGACATAGCAAAGGCGGGCGGCGGCATCCTGTCCACCGTACGTGCCACCAGGGCCACTGGCGAAAGCGAGCTTCTCTCCTCGGCCGTGCTGCGGCTCGACAGGCTCCTCGCCGAAGGCGCGACGACGGTAGAGATAAAATCGGGCTATGGCCTCGATGTTGAAACCGAACTCAAAATGCTGCGTGTCGCCCGTGCTCTTGCCCGAGAGCGCTCCGTTGATATCCAGACCACCTTTCTCGGTGCTCACGCGTTTCCCCCTGAATTCAGGGAGAACCGCTCGGCCTATGTCAGGCTGGTGTGTCAGGAAGCCCTGCCCTCCGCTGCCAGGGCGGGCTTGGCAGACGCGGTAGACGCATTCTGTGAAACTATTGCGCTTGATCTCGGTGAAACCGAGGAGATTTTCAAAGCTGCTTTGGCTCACAACATTCCGGTAAAGCTCCATGCCGAGCAGCTCTCGAACATGGGCGGCGCAAAGCTCGCGGCGCGCTACGGTGCGATCTCATGTGATCACCTTGAATATCTCGATGAGTCGGGAGTCGCCGCCTTGGCGGCAGCATCGACTGTTGCTGTTCTGCTCCCTGGTGCATTTTACTATTTGCGCGAAAAGCAGCTTCCTCCGATCGCCGAGCTGCGGCGCCAGGGCGTTCCCATTGCTCTGGCAACCGATCTCAATCCAGGGAGTTCGCCTGTCCACTCTCTGCTGACCATCATGAATATGGGATGTGTGCTTTTTGGACTCACAGCGGAAGAATCCCTCCTCGCGGTTACCGTCAACGCGGCGCGCGCTTTGCGGTTGAATGATCGCGGCGACATTGCACCGGGGCGCAAAGCCGACCTGGTCCTATGGGATGTGGAGGCGCCGGGCCATCTCGCTTACGCCTTGGGCTTTAATCCGCATTATCGGACCTTCAAGGCTGGTCGAGAGCTTTCGCCGTGAAGAGCATCTTGGCACAAAACGGCAGCCAGCCTCGCTACCGGCAAGTTAAGAACCATGTCTTGGCCAATATCCGTTCGGGCGGCTGGCCGCCCGGCACTCGCATACCCTCCGAAAACGAACTTGCCGCGCGATTCGGCATAGCGCGCATGACCGCCAACAGGGCTTTGCGAGAATTGACCCGCGACGGATACATCAGCCGCGTCCCGGGCGTCGGCACATTCGTTAAGGAGATTCACAGGTCGACCAGCCTCCTCGAACTTCGAAACATCGCCGATGAAATCGCCGCGCGAGGCCGCCGCTATGATGCGCTGGTCATATCCTTGGCTAAAGTCAAAGCCGATGGGCAGCTGGCACAGTCATTCAATCTGAAAACCGGCGCCAGTCTATATGAGCTCACAATTGTTCACCGTGAAGATACGGTTCCGGTTCAGCTCGAACGGCGCTATGTGAACCCCTCCGTCGCACCGTTTTTTCTGCGTCAGGATTTTAGCGCCGTCACTCCGACGGCCTATCTCTTGTCGCTCGCCCCTGTCGATGAACTCGAGCACTCGGTCAAAGCCGTTCTGCCCGATCATGCCACGCGAAAATTGCTCCGCCTCACATCCCGCGCTCCATGCCTGGAGCTTCACCGCACGAGCTGGTCCGGCGGCAAGGTCGTAACCCGCGTCACCCTCACCTACCCCGCCGGCAGGTACGAGCTCGTCAGCCGCTACCGAACGTCTGCTTCCGGCGGCCTGCCGGCCTTGACCGGCGACGACTGATCAACGGGAGAATTCCATGGCCGCGGCCGCTTCACGAAAAGACAACACTAGGCGGATAAAGGCGCCAACCGGCACCAAACTCTCGGCTAGAAGTTGGCTCACCGAAGCGCCGCTGCGGATGCTGATGAATAATCTCGACCAGGATGTTGCCGAACATCCCGAGGAACTGGTGGTTTATGGCGGCATCGGCCGGGCGGCACGCGACTGGAACTCTTTCGATCGTATTGTTGCGGGGCTGAGACTTTTGGCTGATGACGAGACGCTGCTCGTGCAGTCAGGCAAACCGGTCGGAATTTTCACCACCCATGCCGATGCGCCGCGTGTTCTCATCGCGAACTCCAATCTCGTCCCAGCCTGGGCAAATTGGGATCACTTCAATGTCCTCGACCGCAAGGGCCTGATGATGTACGGCCAGATGACCGCGGGGTCGTGGATATATATCGGTACCCAGGGCATTGTGCAGGGCACATATGAAACATTTGCCGAGGTCGGCAGAAGGCATTACGGCGGCAATCTGAAAGGCAAATGGTTTCTGACCTCAGGCCTCGGTGGCATGGGCGGTGCCCAGCCGCTGGCCGCGACGATGGCCGGCGCATCGCTGATTGCCATCGAATGCCAGCCTTCACGCATCGAAATGCGGCTGCGCACGAAATATCTCGATGCCCAGGCAGGCCACATCGATGAAGCGCTGAAAATAATCGAGAGCGCGCACCGCCTCGGCAAACCGATCTCGGTAGGTGTTCTGGGAAATGCCGCCGAACTCCTGCCGCAGATTTTTGACCGCGGCATACGTCCCGATGCCCTCACCGACCAGACCTCCGCCCACGACCCTGCCAACGGCTACCTTCCCGCTGGCTGGTCGCTCGCCGAATGGGAGGAGAAGCGGCGGGCGGATCCTTCAGTGGTCGCAACGGCTGCCAA
>DATFOT010000229.1:0-3807 GCA_035265265.1 Aestuariivirgaceae bacterium
CGCACTCAGATCGCTCGAGGGCGCCTATTCGCTCGTCGCGCTCACCAACAAGAAACTCATCGGCGCTCGCGATCCTCTCGGCATCAGGCCGCTCGTGCTTGGGCAGTTCAACGGCGCCTATGTGCTGGCGTCGGAAACCTGCGCGCTCGATATCATCGGCGCCAAATTCGTGCGCGAGATCGAAAACGGCGAGGTGGTGGTGATCACCGAGAGGGGAATCGAGTCACTGCGGCCTTTCCCGCGCATGACGCCGCGGCCGTGCATTTTCGAATATGTATATTTCTCGCGCCCGGATAGCGTGCTTGGCGGGCGATCGATCTATGAAATCCGCAAGCAGATGGGGCGGCAGCTCGCCATCGAGGCGCCGGCAGGCGTTGATGTGGTGATCCCGGTGCCGGATTCGGGAGTTCCGGCGGCGCTCGGATTTGCGCAAGCGTCCGGTTTGCCGTTCGAGCTCGGCATCATCCGCAATCACTATGTGGGGCGCACCTTCATCGAGCCGACGCAGCAGATCCGCGCGCTCGGCGTAAAGCTCAAGCACAATGCGAACCGGCAGGTGATCCAGGGAAAACGAGTGCTGCTGGTGGACGATTCAATCGTTCGCGGCACGACGTCGGTGAAGATCGTGCACATGATGTATGAAGCGGGCGCGAGGGAAGTTCACATGCGCGTGGCTTCGCCGCCGATCACCCATCCGGATTTCTACGGCATCGACACGCCCGAACAGCGCCAGCTGCTCGCCGCCACGCATACGCTCGAGGAGATGCGCGAGTTCATCGGGGTTAAATCATTGGCGTTCCTTTCGGTCGATGGAATATACCGGTCCATGGGACTTCCGGGCCGTGATGACGTCCGGCCGCAGTTCACCGATCACTGCTTCACCGGCGACTACCCGACACCCCTCACCGACCGCGACGGTCCGCGCAATCCGCGGCAGCTGTCGCTGCTTGCCGAAGCACGCTGACCGGCGCTTTCATGCCGGGACAGTTGAACGGCCGCATCGCACTCGTCACCGGAGCCTCGCGAGGCATCGGCCGCGCAATTGCGCTTGCCATGGCGCGCGAGGGTGCCCAGGTCGTGGCTGTCGCCCGCACCGTCGGCGCGCTCGAGGAACTCGACGACGACATCAAGTCGGCTGGCGGCAGTGCATCGCTGGTGCCCATGGATTTGCGCAAGCCCGAAGGAATTGACCAGCTCGGCTCGATCGTGTTCGAGCGGTGGAAACGGCTCGACATTCTCGTGGGCAACGCCGGCGTGCTCGGCAGGCTTTCACCGCTCGGCCATATCGAGCCAAAGACATGGGATGAGGTGATGGCCGTCAATGTCACCGCCAATTGGCGGCTCATCCGCTCGTTCGATCCCCTGCTCCGGCAATCGGAAGCGGGGCGCGCGGTGTTCGTCACCTCGGGCGCGGCGCGGACCATCCATGCCTATTGGGGCCCCTATGCCGTATCCAAGGCAGCGCTCGAGGCACTGGCAAAAACCTATGCGGCAGAAACCGCGACAACCGCGATCAAAGTCAACCTGCTCAATCCCGGCCCGATTCGAACGCGCATGCGTGCCCAGGCCATGCCCGGCGAAGATCCAGACAGCCTGCCGCCGCCGGAAGCCGTGGCCGAAGCCTTTCTGCCCCTGGTGTTGCCCAGCCGAAAGGAAAGCGGTTTGATCTATGACTTCGACCAAGGGCAGCTCAAGCAGCGGGGATGACGATGAACAAAACCGTGGCGAAGTCGCTTGCGGATGGGCGCCGGTCCGGACACAAGATGAAGGCCTATCCGGGCGATGCGCCCGAGACGAAGGGGCAAGCGCTGGAACTGCAGCAGGCGGTGAACATAGAGCTCGGCTGGCAGCCGATCGGATGGAAAATCGCCTGCACCAGCCGGCGGGCACAGGAAGCACTCAAGACCGAAGGGCCGTTTCCAGGAAGGCTTTTCGCCGAGCGGCAGTTCAGCTCGGGCCAGAAGGTCCCGACCGAGGCTGATAATTTCCGCGTCACCGAGCCGGAAATCGTATTCCGCATGGGCCGCAGCCTGCCGCCGCGCGGGCGGCCCTACGATACGGACGAGGCTCTCGCCGCGGTCGATGCCGTTCATCCCGGACTCGAAATCGTCAATCCACGGCTGCCGAAGGGCTTCGATGACGTGGTGGAATGGTACATTGCCGATGGGGCGCTGAACGATGCGATCGTGATCGGGCCGCCATCACGGCCGCTCCCACGCCAGGATTATGCCCGTATCCAGGCAATCGCCCAGCGCAACGGCATGGTGGTCGGCACGGGTGCCGGCGCCAATGCGCTCGCCGGTCCGGAAATCGTGCTCACTTGGCTTGCGAATGATCTTTCGGCACGCGGGCTCCCGCTCGAGGCGGGATCCATCGTGACCACGGGGGTGATCACCGAAATGTTCTCGGCCAATGCGGGCGACGAGATCACGGCGACCTTCGCCGGTATCGGTGAGGTCAGCGCGCGGTTTTAGAACCAGCGTAGGGATTTTTCGTCTGACGCAAAACGATTCTGAGCGGGGTGCCGCGAAAGCCGAAAGCTTCACGCAGGCCGTTTACCAGATAGCGAACATAGGCCTCCGGCAATTCCCTGGTGTTCGAGCAGAAGATGACGAAAGTCGGCGGCCGGGCATTCGTCTGCGTCATGTAGCGCAGCTTGATGCGGCGGCCGCCGGGTGCGGGCGGCGGATGGCGCTCGATCATCTCCGGAAGCCAGCGGTTGAGCGCAGCCGTCGCAATGCGCTGGTTCCAGATCTCATAGGCGTCCAGCACGGCTTGCATCAGGCGATCGAGGTTCTGGCGACGCAGCGCCGACACGGCGATCATAGAAACACCGCGCAGCTGGGGGAGCGATTCTTCGAGATCGCGTGCGAGCTCATGCAGCCGGCTCTGCTTGTTCTCCACCACGTCCCATTTGTTGACGGCGATCACCAGCGCCCTGCCCTCGCGCTCGACCAGATCGGCGATCTGCAGGTCCTGTTTCTCGAAGGGGGCTTCGGCATCGATGACGAGAATGACGACTTCGGAGAAACGGATGGCGCGCAGGGCATCGGCAACCGAGAGCTTCTCGAGCCTGTCCTGCACCCTTGCCTTCTTGCGAAGACCGGCGGTATCCCAGAGCCTGATGGTGCGGCCCGCAAAAGACCAGTCGCTGGCGATGGCGTCGCGGGTGATGCCCGCCTCGGGCCCGGTCAGCATGCGCTCCTCGCCCAGCAGCGCGTTCACCAATGTCGATTTGCCGGCATTGGGGCGGCCGATGATCGCGAGGCGCAGGGGGCGCTCGGGATCGACCGGCTCCTCGGCCCCGGCGTCATCGCTCGCCTCGCCCTCAGACTTCGGCGCGTGTGAGGCGATCGCATCATAGAGCGCATCGAGGCCTTCCCCGTGCTCTGCGGAAATAGCAATGGGCTCGCCAAGACCGAGCTCGTAAGCCTCCTGCACGCGGTCGGCGCCGCGCTTCGCCTCGGCCTTGTTGGCGAGCAGGATGACGGGCTTTCCCTTGCGCCTAACGAGCTGCGCGAAATGGCGGTCGACCGAGGTTATGCCATCACGCGCATCGACCATGAAAAGGCAAAGATCGGCCTCATCGATTGCGCTCTCCGTCTGGCGGCGCATCCGGCCCTCGAGGCTTGCCGATGCGGCATCGTCGAGCCCGGCGGTATCGATCAGCGTAAATGCGAGCCCGCCGAGCGAGCCTTCGCCCGTGCGGCGATCGCGTGTGACACCGGGCGTATCATCGACCAGCGCCAGACGACGGCCGACCAGCCGGTTGAACAGGGTCGATTTGCCGACGTTGGGCCGGCCGAC
>DATFOT010000230.1:0-3042 GCA_035265265.1 Aestuariivirgaceae bacterium
GGGCGCAAGGGCTTGGGCGAGGAGAAAAGGTGCGCGCAGATTGACCGCCATGATGCGATCCCAGCTCCCCACCTTGGCCTCGAGGATGCTCTCGACCGCGGTGATCCCGGCATTGTTGACGAGAATGTCGACGACGCCCCACGCCTGGATTGCGGTGCGCGCCGCGGCCTGCGGGCCTTCTACCGTGGCAAGATCGGCCTCGATGATGAGGCAGAGGCGGCCGATCGACTGAACCATGTCTTTGACCTCGGCCAACCCTTTCGGGTCGCGCGCAACCGCCACAATATCCGCGCCGGCGTCTGCCAGCACGCGGCAGATTTCAGTACCGATCCCCTTTGAGGCCCCGGTAACGAGCGCCTTCTTGCCATCAAGCGAAAAACGTTTGACGAACTCTGCCATTGCATCGACCTCGGGAAGCTACTTTCAGCCACAAGCTGAGCTTATCTCTCAGGCTAAAACCATAACAGCCAAGTGTTTGATTTCCCTGGTGCGGACGCATCGGCGCGTTTCCCCCACATGCTTCGGCCTGAACTCATCCAGGAATTTGCGAATGCATTCAAAGAAAACATAGCCCAACTCTCTCGTACCCAAATGAGCGGCCGAGAAGAGCATGAAAGACAGCTTGCAGAAATTGAAAAGCAACTCGCCCGGATACTAGATTCAATGCAGGCAGCTGGACCCTTTCCGTCCCTCGTCAATCGACTTAAACAGCTTGAGAAGACTAAAGCTCAGATATGTGCAGAAAAGCCGTCGGGAACACAGGCGCCCTCCTTCTCCTTGCCCAAGGCTGATCTAGCTGAACTTTATCGCCAGAAGGTCGATAACCTTCGCGAATGCCTGACACGGGACGAACCAACGCGTGTTAAGGCTGCAACGCAGCTATGTGCCCTTATCAACAAAGTTGAAGTGCACCCCCTAGAAAAGAAGGGAGCAGCGCGCCTCAGGATCACGGGTGATATGAGTGCGGTAATTGGATTGACAGGCGGTTGTAACAAAACCGCTGTAAAGATGGTAGCGGAGGAGGGAATTGAACCCCCGACACACGGATTATGATTCCGCTGCTCTAGCCAACTGAGCTACTCCGCCTCGGTACTTGGCTCGCCACAGAACACATCGGAGCCTGCGCGCAAGACGAGGCGATATAGTTTGCTGAACCCCTCGAAGTCAAGGGTTTACGCCCGGCGCTTCGCGGCCTCCAGCAAGACCCTGCCGGCGTTTTCCCGCACGGCCTTATGGCTCACTGTTTCGCCTCCCGGAGCCTTCTCGAACCGCAGCAGCGTAAAAAGCCCGAAAGGCTTGAGCTCCGTTGCATCCTTGACGACCAGGTCCTCGCAATCGAACACGGTCTCAATCGGAAACTGTGGCCGCCAGCCGAGCGTCGAGGCGAAAGGCGACAGGGCTTTCTCCACGACACCGCGCAGCCCGTTGGTTTTGCTGAAGTGATTGACCACGATCACCTCGCCGCCGGGCTTGCACACCCGCTGCAGTTCCCGCATCACCCGCTTAGGATGCGGCACGACCGTCAGAACATACATGGCCACCACGACGTCGAAACTATTGTCGGGAAAGCTCATGTCGGCGGCATCCATCTCGATGATGTCCTCGACGTGAAACAGCCCTTCTTTTTCCACACGCTCCCGCGCCCGCTTCAGCATTTCCGGCGAAAGATCTATTGCGGTAACACTAAGGGATCGCTTGTAGTGCGGCAGCGAACTGCCTGTCCCGATGCCAACTTCAAGCACACGACCTTGGCGCTGGTTGATATAGTCAACTGTCCGCATTCGGCCCCAGTCCGCCACCTTGCCGAAGGTAAAATCATAAACTGGAGCCCACCGCTTATAGGCTCGCCGCACTGCTTCCTCGTTCAGGTCAACCAGATGTCCGCCCACGTCTGCATCCCTTGCCAATCGTTCATTCCTTAGATCGTTACACGTATTCGCTTTTCAAGCTGATTTCCCGAGGCGACGGGTGCGTGGTCGCATCTCCGCCAAGGGCTGCCTCCCGCCCTATGATGCCTCCTCCTAGAACACGTGCGCCGCACCCCGGTCTTTCATAAAACACGCAAGCCTGTCCTGGCGCAACTGCCGGTTCAGCGTCATCCAGTATAACATTCATTTCATTCTCTGCTACCAGCAGCATTGCCGCTGCCGGCGGCCGGGTAGATCTGAGTTTGACATAAACTTGCCGCCCATTTGCCGCGCAGATCGGTTCATCCCCAAGCCAATTCACGCCCCTAAGCGGGACGACGCGCTGCAGCAGCTCCGCTTTTGAACCTACGATCACACGGCGGCGAGCCGCATCGATCCGCAGCACATACAGGGGCTCGCCTTCCGCAAGCCCGAGCCCCCGTCTCTGCCCCACGGTGAAATTCATCACCCCATCATGGCGCCCCAGCACGCGCCCATCGCTATGCACGATTTCGCCCCTCTCGAGGGCGTCGGGCCTGAGCCGCAGGATAATGTCCTGATAGCGTCCGCCAGGCACAAAACATATGTCTTGGCTATCGGCCTTGTGCGCCACGCTCAAGCCAAGCGACATCGCCAATTCCCTGGTCTCCTGCTTGCTGAGGGCACCGAGCGGGAACCTCAGGAAATTCACCTGCGCCTGACTGGTTGCATAGAGAAAGTAACTTTGATCGCGCGACAGGTCCCGGGGGGTGAGGAGCTCGCGATTGCCTGATCCGTCCCGCCGTTCGCGGCTCATCACATAATGCCCTGTCGCCAGCGCTGCGGCGCCTAACTGCTCCGACATCGCCAAGAGATCGGTGAACTTGACCGACTGGTTGCAAGTGACGCACGGGATCGGCGTTTCGCCGCGCATGTAGCTGCCGACGAACGCATCGATCACTTCGTTCCGGAATCGCGATTCATAGTCGAGCACGTAATGCGGGATGTCGAGGTCTGCTGCCACGCGCCGCGCGTCATGGATATCCTGGCCTGCACAGCACGCGCCCTGGCGCCGCGTCGCCTCGCCGTGATTGTAAAGCTGGAGTGTGATGCCCACCACATCATAGCGGGCGGCGCGGAGCAATGCTGCGGTAAC
>DATFOT010000231.1:0-10325 GCA_035265265.1 Aestuariivirgaceae bacterium
TTATTGCGCGGCATAATAGGTAGCACCCGGTGCCCAAGCAAGGCTTTGCCGGTCAATTCGGCTTCGCAATACCCCGCTACTTTGCTAAGTCTTCCATGCGTATAGGCGGAGGGAAGAGCCGTGCCGGCAAATGGGGGGCCCCGCGCCCTTGTGGCGGGAAACTGGAAAATGCACGGGACCATCGCCTCACTCGGAGAGTTGCGGCTGCTGACCACCATGCTCAAAGGCGTGCGGCTGAATTGCGATGTTCTCGTCTGTCCGCCCGCTACGCTGCTCATGGCTGCACATCGCCTGACACGCCAGTCCCCAATAGGGCTCGGCGGCCAGGATTGCCATGCGCAAACCAAGGGTCCTCATACCGGCGATATCGCAGCGGAAATGCTGAAGGACGCTGGCGCCTCGGCGGTGATTCTGGGCCATTCCGAGCGCCGGATCGAACATGGTGAAACCGACTCGATCATAAGGGCCAAGACCCTGACTGCGCAGAGGGCAGGGCTCTTGGCCATTGTCTGCATCGGTGAGAGCCTGGCGGAGCGGCAAGAGGGACGAACCTTGGACGTGATCACCACACAGATATCCGGGTCGTTGCCGCCCGATGCCTCCCCCCGACAGACGATTGTTGCTTATGAGCCGGTCTGGGCGATAGGAACGGGCCTGACCCCATCCTCCAGCGAGATCAGTGATGTTCATCGCCACATTCGCTCGATGCTTGCCAAGCTTTTCGGCAGGCAGTCTTCTGCTGTTCCCATTCTTTATGGCGGCTCGGTCAAACCCGCAAATGCTGCTGAAATTACAGCCCTTCCGGATGTGAATGGAGCGCTGGTGGGAGGTGCAAGCCTGCGGGCGGCTGACTTCATTGGAATTATCAAGGCCCATAGCTAGCCTGCTCCGATAGGCGCGCTCTTCCCATATTTGCATTCTCTGGCCGTTCGCGGTAAAGGCTGCAGCCACTTTATTCAGGAACAGCAATGACGACCATTATTCTCGTTGTCCATCTGTTGATCGCTGTCGCGCTAATCGGAGTGGTTCTCCTTCAGCGTTCGGAGGGCGGTGCCTTGGGCATCGGCAGCGGGGGCGCCGGCTCGCTTTTCTCCAGCCGGGGGGTCGCCAATGTGCTGACCCGTACCACGGCGATCCTGGCCGTTGCCTTTTTCGTCACGTCGATAGCGTTGACGATGATCGCCAGAAAGGATCATGCGCCGGCATCGGTCTTCGATCAGGTCAAACCCGCGCAGAACGGGCAGTCCGGATAAACCGGCGGCGGCGATTCGGGCGTCTTGCCGCAGCTCCCGCCGGCCAGCCAAACGCCCCAGGTTCCGGTCGGAGAATGACGCGGAGGGCCCCGCGCGGACTTTCCTCAGCGTTAAGCATGCCGCAACCCTCTTCCGGGCCAGGTCAAATGCACATTTTCGAATCGCCGCCGGATCGTGTATTCTAGAATTCCATGGCGCGGTACATCTTCATCACCGGCGGCGTGGTTTCATCCCTGGGGAAAGGTCTAGCTTCCGCCTCGCTCGGCGCACTGCTTCAGGCGCGGGGATTCAAGGTGCGTTTGCGAAAGCTCGATCCTTATCTCAACGTCGATCCGGGGACGATGAGTCCATACCAGCATGGCGAGGTCTATGTCACCGACGACGGAGCGGAAACCGATCTCGACCTTGGTCATTACGAGCGTTTCACCGGACGGTCTTGCAATCGCGACGACAACATAACCACGGGACGAATTTATCAAGATATCATCGCCAAGGAGCGGCGGGGGGACTATCTCGGCGGCACGGTGCAGGTCATTCCGCATGTAACCGATGCCATCAGGGAATTCGTGCTCGGTGGCAATGAAGGTTATGACTTCGTCCTTGTCGAGATCGGCGGCACGGTTGGCGACATTGAGGGCCTGCCTTTCTTCGAGGCGATCCGGCAGCTCGGCAATGAATTGCCGCGCGCTTCCGTGATCTATATTCACCTGACTCTTCTGCCGTATATCCCGAGTGCTGGCGAGCTGAAAACCAAGCCTACGCAGCACTCGGTCAAGGAGCTGCGCTCCATCGGCATTCAGCCGAATATTCTGCTATGCCGCGCCGACCGGCCGCTCCCCGATAATGAACGGCGCAAGATTGCATTGTTCTGTAATGTCCGACCCTCTGCCGTCATTCAGGCGCTTGATGTCAAGAGTATCTATGATGTGCCTGTTGCTTATCATCGCGAGGGGCTCGATGCCGAGGTGCTGGAAGCCTTCGGTATCAAGGATGCCAAACAGCCCGATCTGTCGCGGTGGCGATTGATTTCGGATCGAATCTGGAATCCTGAAGGAGAAGTGAACATTGCCGTTGTCGGCAAATACACGGGCCTTTTGGATGCTTACAAGTCGCTGAACGAGGCGCTAGTTCACGGTGGCATTGCCAACAAGGTGAGGGTGAATCTCGACTGGATCGAGTCGGAAATCTTTGAAAGTCAGGATCCGTCGCCTCATCTGGAGGGTGTTCACGGAATCCTGGTTCCCGGCGGTTTTGGAGAGCGGGGCTCGGAAGGAAAAATCCGTGCCGCTACCTTCGCACGCAGCCGCAACGTTCCTTATTTCGGTATTTGCTTCGGCATGCAAATGGCCGTCATCGAGGCGACGCGAAATCTGGTGGGCGTCAAAGAAGCGAGCTCGACCGAATTCGGTCCAACGCGCGAACCGGTGATCGGATTGATGACGGAATGGATGAAGGGAAACGAATTGGAGCTGCGCAGGAAAGGCGGCAACCTCGGCGGCACGATGCGGTTGGGTGCCTACGAGGCCCTCCTCGCCAGGGACAGCCGTGTTGCGGCGATCTATGGTGCCACCACGATTTCGGAACGCCATCGGCATCGCTACGAAGTGAACATGAAATACCGCAACCAGCTGGAGGCTGCCGGCCTGCGCTTCACCGGCCTCTCGCCCGACGGCTTGCTGCCGGAAATCGTTGAGATTCCGGACCACGCCTGGTTCATTGGGGTACAGTTTCATCCCGAGCTCAAGTCCAGGCCCTTTGAGCCTCATCCCCTCTTTGCATCCTTCATCCATGCCGCCATGGAGCAGAGCCGGCTGGTTTGAGCATTGCCCTGGCTGCGCCTCCCGCCGAAGCAGATACCCTTGACGTCTCGTGCCTCTATGGCTTCTGATGACCTGCGGCCAGTCGTTACTTAGCCAGGGAACCCGCCGATCACCGATGCCTGCGGCCCCTGTGGGGACAAGAACTCGAATGATTGCCGATCCGAATTTTGCGCTGCGGTCGCTTTTGGGCAGTGCAATCCTGTTCGCGGCCATGCCGGGAATGTCGCTTGCCGCCGATGACCTGACGATCGCATCGTGGGGCGGCGCCTATCAAGAGAGCCAGCGCATAGCATATTTCACTCCCTTTGCCGGCGAAGGCAACAAGATCACGGAGATCGAGCACGGCGGTGAGATCGACAAAATTCGTGCCATGGTGGAATCCGCCAACGTGATCTGGGATGTGGTCGACCTCGATACCCAAACTGCTCTTGCCGCCTGTGCGCAGGGTATTCTCGAAGTGATCGATTGGAACAGGCTCGGGTTGGACCAAGCCAAATTCGTCGGCGGCGATCTTCAGCAATGCGCCGTGCCGGCCATCGTCTATGCAACCGTCGTCGCTTACAATACCACCGTATTGACAGACCCCCCGAGAACCATCGCCGATTTTTTCGATCTGAAGAAATTTCCGGGTAAACGCGGGCTTCAGAAAAACCCCTTCGTCGCTCTCGAGTGGGCCCTGATCGCTGACGGCGTGAGTCAGGGCGACGTCTACAGGGTGCTTGCAACGCCGGACGGAGTGCAACAGGCGTTCCACAAGCTCGACACGATCAAGAGCGACATTATCTGGTGGGAAGTCGGAACCGAGCCTGCCGGCTTGCTGGCAGACGGCGAGGTGGTGATGACGTCGGCATGGAACAACCGGATCTACAACGCCGTCGTTATAGACAAGAAGCCGTTCGCAATTCTCTGGGACCAGCAGGGGTTGGATTGGGATTGGTGGTCCATCCCGAAAGGTACGGCGAAGCTCGAAGCAGCTTATCGTTTCATCACCTTTGCCAGCGATCCAGTGCGCATGGCCGAGCAGACGAGGTACATAACCTATGGACCCGTCAATTTGGATTCACTCCAGCATGTCGATCCGAGCATTTTGCCATATCTGCCGACGGGCGAGGACAATATGAAAAATGCGCTGATCCTCAACCCGCAATTTTGGAGAGAGCACGGAGATCAGCTGCGCGAGCGATTCAGCAATTGGCTCGCGCAATAGTCTCGGTTACGGTTTAAAAGCGAAATGGTTTGAAGCGCTCGATCCGGTAGGGCGAAAGATCAACCTCGGCAGTAACTCCGCTGATGATCTGTGCAATGAGCCGGCCGGTGATTGGACCCAATGTCATTCCTAGATGGTGATGACCGAAACCATAGATCACGCGCGGTGCATTGGGCGACCGGCCGATCACCGGCAAAGAATCCGGGGTTGACGGCCGGCGGCCCATCCATTCGCGGCTTACTCGATCGCTCAAACCCGGCAAAAACTCTCTCGCCTTAGGTAGCAGCTTGTAGATTCGCGAAAAATCCGGCGGTGCCTCGAGGCCAGCCAGCTCCTCGCCGCTTGTGAGGCGTATTCCATCGAGCATGGGTGCGATAACAAAACTCTCCTCCGGAAAGCAGATCGGACGCTGAATTCCGCCGGCATCGCCGGGATCGACGCTGAGGTGGTACCCGCGCTCTGTATCGAGAACAACCTTGTCGCCGAGCTGAGTTGCGAACATTCTCGACCAAGCACCCGCTGCGACAACCACCTGGTCGAAATCACGCAGGCCGAGTTCGCAGCGCAGCCTTACTCTGCCGGTTTCTAAAGGTTCGATGCGCAGCACCCGTTCATGAAGAAACACCCCGCCCGATTGGAGAAACGCCCTGGCATAGCCTTCGATGAGCCGATGCGGGGAGGAGATCGAGGCTGAATCCCCGTGAAACAATCCTCTGGCAAACACCCGCGCCAAGCTCGGCTCCAGCTGATGAATTTCGTCCGGGCCAAGCACGTCATACTGGATTCCATGCACCTTCATCAGCTCGCGCTGCAGCAGGGTGTCGGCGAAACCGCGTTCCGTTCGGAATAGTTTGAGCCAGCCTGTTGGTCGCAGGAGGCCGGTCGTGTGACTGCGCGAGGCAAGCTCGCGGTGAGCTTCATATGCTTCGCGCAGCAATGCATGCAGCCCGCTTGCCGATTGCCTGATACGTTGCGGTTGCCCGGCCAAAATGAACCGCAATAGCCAGGGAGCGAGCTGGGGCAGATAGCGCCAGCGCATGCGAACCGCGCTGTCGGAGTTGAGCAGGTAACGTGGGATATTTTGCAGGGTGCTGGGAGTGCTTGTCGGTTCGACTGCGCTTGTAACGATTGCTCCCGCGTTGCCAAAGGAGGTTGCCGTGCCCGGGGCACGCCAGTCTATGACCGTAATATCAAAGCCTGCCTTCTGCAGGTAAAGCGCGGAACTCATGCCGACGATTCCTGCACCTATTACGGCAACTGATCTTGTATCCGTTCGCATTGGCAGAAATGCCTCCAAAAGAGTGATCGAACGCATGAGCTGGTTAAGTGTTCACAATTACTATCGCAGGCACGAGGTGCGGCCAACATGTCGAGTTTGTGCGTTGGGGAGATTTTGACGGTTCCGCAGCAGTTCGCATCATTGGATAGACAGTGTTGCTGAGCGCATTCCTGACGCGCACCCACTCGATCCAAAGCGGCTGAGCTACACGGCCGTTGCAGCTTCGAGCGCAGACCGTTAGAAGGTGCGCATCCAGAATTGTGGCAAGAGCAGCATCCGATGACAGCCATCACCGACATTACGGGCCGCGAAATCCTCGATAGCCGGGGCAATCCGACGGTCGAAGTGGATGTCCTTCTCGAAGATGGCTCTCTTGGCCGAGCCGCGGTGCCGTCCGGCGCGTCGACAGGTGCGCATGAGGCGGTTGAACGCCGCGATGGCGACAACAAACGTTATATGGGCAAGGGTGTCACCTCCGCTGTCGCTGCTGTGAAGGGCGAGATCTTCGAGACCTTGGTGGGCATGGACGCGGAAGATCAAATTGCTCTCGATCGTACGATGATTGCATTGGACGGTACCCCCAATAAGGCAAGATTGGGGGCAAACGCGATACTCGGAGTCTCGCTCGCCGCCGCGAAAGCGGCAGCCGGTTGCGCGGGCGTTCCGCTTTATCGCTATGTCGGGGGCGTTCAGGCGAGTTTGCTGCCAGTGCCGTTGATGAATATAATCAACGGCGGCGTCCATGCCGATAATCCTATCGATTTCCAGGAGTTCATGATCGTGCCGGTTGGCGCATCCTCGCTGGCCGACGCCCTGCGGATGGGCTCGGAGATTTTTCACACCCTGAAGGCCGCGCTGAAAAAGGCCGGTCACAACACCAACGTAGGGGATGAAGGCGGCTTTGCTCCTGATTTGCCGAATGCCAAAGCTGTCTTGGACTTCGTCACCCGCTCTATCGAGCAGGCCGGATATCGACCGGGCGGGGATGTGTTCCTCGCGCTCGATTGCGCTGCCACTGAACTGTACAAGGACGGCCAGTATGTATACGGGGGCGAGCGAGCCACACGCTCCCCCGCCGACCAGGTTGCATATTTGCAGAGTCTGGTGGAATCCTATCCCATTGCCTCGATTGAAGACGGCATGGCCGAAGACGACTGGGATGGCTTCAAGGCGCTTACGAACGCGATCGGCGGTCAATGCCAACTCGTTGGCGATGATTTGTTCGTGACCAATACGGTGCGTCTGAAGCGCGGCATCGAATTGGGTATCGCGAACTCGATCTTGGTGAAAGTCAACCAGATCGGCACGCTGACCGAAACCCTTGAAGCCGTCGAGATGGCGCAAAAAGCTGGCTACACCGCCATCATGTCGCACAGGTCCGGAGAGACCGAGGACACTACGATAGCCGACCTTGCTGTTGCCACAAACTGCGGGCAGATCAAGACTGGCTCATTGGCGCGAGCCGATCGCACCGCCAAATACAACCAGCTCCTTCGCATTGAAGAGCAGCTTGGCTCCCAGGCCAGTTATGCAGGTACTTCAATTCTCAAATGAATGACGGGCTCATGGCCTTTCGTGTAAAGAACATTCACGTCGTGATCTCTGGACTCTGCGCCGTTGCCGGTGTTCTCATAGCGGCAATTCAAACCTTCGGCGGTGTAGATAAGCCTGTTGAAGTGAAGGTGGAAGTGAGGACGCCGGGAACACCTGCTGAAAGCGAATCAGCGGCAACCGTAAACAGTGACATCAAGAGGAATGGTAGGCTGGGATTGGGCCAGAACTCGACGGAGGTGACCCCCAGCGAACCTTCCGGTTTTGTCGTCGCATCTTTAAATCGGGCAAAATTCCTGCCCGCCACGCGTCAGGACACGCACGAGAAATTTCCGCTGTCTGTTTTGTTCGACGGCAACCCATCTACCTATATCAAGCTCCAGGATCCAGATAACGATATCGATTTCATATTGGAGTTTCCTTTCGCCGGCCCGCTCGTTATCACCGGGATGGAAATTGATGCTGGTGACTCGGACCCGGTCGCTCCCGTAAAGCTCGAAGTGATGATCATTCCTTCGGGAACAATGGAAGGCGGCGGCCGTCCAGTCACCAGCTTCGACCTTCGTCCGGGCGGTGGTGTTCAGAAGTTCAGCCTCCCTCCCGTCGAGGGCAAGGGAGCCTGGATTCGGATCGCCGGCAGGCCCGGGGCTGCCGAGACCATAATCGGCGACTTGAAGCTCCTCAGCGCCACAAAGTAAGGTTCCGAGCCGCCGGTTACACGGGCATGTCGGCCACGACATCGCTAAGCGTGGTTCTCGCCAGCGCCGAGTTCATCGCCTGCTCGGCCAGTTTCAGCGGCTTGGATACAACGCGGGCAATACAGGCGCCCACCGGGCAATCCTTAGAAGGCTCCCTGCCGTGCATCCGAAAGAGTTCGGACCCTTCAAGGGCTCTAAAAATCTCCTCGAGCGTTATGTCTTTGGGAGGTCGGGCAAGAACGAAGCCGCCTTTTCGTCCCGCGAGGGATTTGACGAGCGCATGCTGTTCCATGCTGGCCATGAGCCGCCGAATGACGACCGGATTGGTGTTTACGCTCTGCGCAATGAAGCTGGAACAGACAGGCGTGCGCCCTTGCGCGCGCGCAAGTATCGCAAGAACATGGATCCCAATGACGAATCGGCTGCTGCCTAGCATGATAGGCGTAACTCCAGCTGTTACATAATATGGATTGAGCGGGGTTCAAGCAACTGCGGTGAGCCAGCCAATAGATCGTTAACCAATGCTCCTTAGCTTCATGAGGCGAGGAGGGCATATGCGGAAACGTTTGTTCGACGGCGTAGTCTCCTTTTTTTGCCTGCTCCTGTACGCCTATTTTTCATGGCACTATTACTACGGCTCACGCAACCTTGCCGTTTTGGGCCGAACGGAAAACAAAGTTCTTGAGCTGCGAGCCGAACTTAAAAAGGAAATTGACACACGCCAGCGCCTTGAATCGAAGGTGGCATTGCTTCGTCCCGAGCATATCGATCCTGATTTGCTTGATGAGGTTGCCCGGCGCATACTCGACTACGGAAGCCCCAACGAGCTCATTGTCGTCATAGAATAAAGCAAAATCAATAATATAAACCAAAAAGGAGGAAACCTCCCCCCTTTGCAATTCTGATTCAATTATTTGCTGTTATGGTTCTGTTAACGGGGGAGCGAGATGCCCCCAGGACCCGCCAGGGAGACGGTCATGGCCATCCGGACTCAAAGTAAGAAACAGGCGCCAACCGAAGATTTATCCCCTGAGATGTCAACGGACCAACTCCTTAAAGCCTACCGCATGATGCTTCTGATCCGGCGCTTTGAGGAGAAGGCCGGCCAGCTCTATGGCATGGGGTTCGTCGGCGGCTTTTGCCATCTCTATATCGGTCAGGAAGCCGTTGTCGTCGGCATGCAGATGTGCCTGAAAGAGGGTGACCAGGTCATCACCAGCTATCGTGACCACGGCCACATGCTCGCCACTGGCATGAGCCCCAGGGGGGTCATGGCAGAACTCACTGGCCGGCAGGGCGGTTATTCCAAGGGCAAGGGCGGGTCGATGCACATGTTCAGCCGTGAGAAGAACTTCTACGGCGGTCATGGGATCGTCGCGGCTCAGGTGCCTCTGGGGACGGGCCTGGCCTTCGCCAACCACTACCGCGGCACCGATAATGTCAGCCTCACCTATTTCGGTGAAGGCGCATCCAATCAGGGCCAAGTCTATGAAAGTTTCAACATGGCGGCCTTATGGAAACTTCCGGCGGTCTACATCATCGAGAACAACCGCTATGCCATGGGAACCCCGATCACCCGCGGCTCGGCGAAAGCCGAGGAGCTCTACGCGCGAGGCATGGCATTCGGCATCCCCGGTGGGCAGGTCGATGGCATGGACGTGCGTGCGGTGAAGGCCGCCGGTGCAAAGGCCGTGGAACACTGCCGGGCCGGAAACGGTCCCTACATACTGGAGATGATGACGTATCGCTATCGCGGTCATTCCATGTCCGATCCTGCGAAATACCGGACCAAGGACGAGGTCCAGAAGATGCGCGAAGAGCACGATCCGATTGAGCAGGTGAAACGTCGCCTCATCGCCGACAATGATGCGAGCGAAGAGGAGCTGAAGAAAATCGACGCCGAGATGCGCGCTGTCGTGACCGATGCGGCCGAATTCGCTCAGTCCGATCCCGAACCCGATCCCGCGGAACTGTGGACGGACGTTTATAAGACCACTTGAGGAAATAATGGCGCCGCAGATTCTCATGCCCGCCCTCTCTCCAACGATGGAAGAGGGGAAGCTGGCCAAATGGCATGTCAAGGTCGGCGATCCGGTGAAGTCCGGTGATGTCATAGCCGAGATCGAGACCGATAAGGCGACGATGGAGGTGGAGGCAGTCGACGAAGGCAAAATCTCGCAGCTGCTGGTCCCTGAAGGGGCCGAGAATGTAAAGGTCAACACCCCCATTGCGGTCATCGATGGTGAAGCTGAAGCAGCAGCAGCGCCTCCCGCTGTCGCCAGGCAGGAGGCGGCTCGTGCGCCTGCTCCTGTCCGTGCCGCAGAGACCAAAGCCGGGCAACAGCAGACAGTATCCAGACCTACGCCGGTCAATGACACCGCAATTCCTGAAGGCACGGAAATGGTGGCGATGACCGTCCGGGAAGCGCTTCGCGATGCGATGCGCGAAGAGATGAAGCGTAATCCCGACGTTTTTCTCATCGGCGAGGAGGTTGGCCAGTACCAGGGTGCTTACAAG
>DATFOT010000232.1:0-3953 GCA_035265265.1 Aestuariivirgaceae bacterium
TCGGCCTGCTCATCGGGCAAGGTAGCTCGCTCTCACGTGCTCGCGGCTATGGGGGTTACTCCGGAACTGTCCACCGGCGCAATTCGCGTCAGCCTGGGTTGGAATTCGACCCCGGAGGATATTGCGGATTTCACCGCTGCATGGGGCCGCATCCTCAACCGCGATCGGGCGCGTCTCGTCAGGTCCGGTCGTGATCCGGCCATCTCCGGCAAACCGCAAGAAAGATATCCGGATCAAGTCCGGGTATGACGACAGAAATATAGAGAAGAACAATGGCAGATTTCGACACACTTGAACGCATCAAGAATATCGACGTCGATAAGTACAAATACGGCTTCACCACCGACATCGAATCCGACAAGGCCCCCAAGGGCCTGTCCGAGGAGATCGTCGCCTTCATCTCCGGCAAGAAGGGCGAGCCGGAATGGATGCTCGAATGGCGTCTCGAAGCCTATCGGCGCTGGCTCACCATGACCAGGCCCGAGTGGGCGCGAGTCTCATACCCGGAAATCGATTTCCAGGATCTTTATTACTATTCCGCGCCAAAGCGCAGTCCGGCGCCGAAGAGCCTCGATGAGGTCGATCCAGAACTGCTGCGCACCTATGAAAAGCTCGGCGTTCCGCTGCGCGAGCGCGAAGTGCTCGCCGGTGTCGAAGGCGCCAGGGTGGCCGTCGATGCGGTGTTCGATTCTGTATCGGTCGTCACCACCTTCAAGGAAGAGCTTGCGCGTGCCGGCGTGATATTCTGTTCCATGTCCGAGGCTGTTCGCGAGCATCCGGAGCTTGTCCGCAAATATCTCGGCAGCGTGGTGCCGCAAGGGGACAATTTCTATGCCGCGCTCAATTCGGCAGTCTTCTCCGACGGCTCTTTCGTCTATGTGCCCGAGAACACCCGCTGCCCCATGGAGCTTTCCACCTATTTCCGCATCAACGAGAAGCAGACCGGCCAGTTCGAGCGCACCTTGATCATCGCCGAGAAGGGCGCCTATGTGAGCTATCTGGAAGGCTGCACCGCGCCGATGCGCGACGAGAACCAGCTTCACGCCGCGGTCGTTGAATTGGTCGCGCTGGAGGACGCCGAGATCAAATACTCGACTGTGCAAAACTGGTATCCCGGCGACAAGCAGGGCAGGGGTGGTGTGTTTAATTTCGTGACCAAGCGGGGCGACTGCCGCGGCCGCAACGCCAAGATCTCCTGGACGCAGGTGGAAACCGGCTCGGCCATCACCTGGAAATACCCAAGCTGCATCTTGCGCGGCGACAATTCTCGAGGCGAGTTCTACTCGATCGCCATATCCAACGGATTCCAGCAGGTCGACTCCGGCACCAAGATGATCCATCTCGGCAAAAACACTTCAAGCCGTATCATCTCCAAGGGCATCGCCGCCGGCCGCTCCGACAACACCTATCGCGGCCTTGTTTCGGCCCACCGCAAGGCGACCAACGCCCGCAATTTCACCCAGTGCGACTCACTGCTGATCGGCGACAAATGCGGCGCCCATACGGTCCCCTATATCGAGGCCAAGACCTCTACGGCTCATTTCGAGCACGAGGCGACGACATCGAAAATCTCCGAGGACCAGATGTTCTATTGCATGTCGCGCGGCCTCTCCCAGGAGGAGGCGGTGGCTCTGATCGTCAACGGCTTTGTGCGCGTTGTGCTTCAGCAGCTGCCGATGGAGTTCATGGCCGAAACGCAGAAGCTCATCGGCATCTCGCTCGAAGGCAGCGTCGGCTAGGGCCGACTGGAAGAAAGAAGAACAATGCTGAAGATTGACAATCTCCACGCCGTCGTCGACGGCAGAAACATTCTCAACGGGGTTGATCTCGAGGTGAACGCCGGCGAAGTGCACGCCATCATGGGGCCGAACGGTTCCGGCAAGTCCACGCTCTCCTATGTGCTCTCGGGTCGCCATGGCTATGATGTCACCGAGGGATCTGTCAGGTTCAACGGTGAAAATCTTCTCGATCTCCAACCCAACGAGCGTGCCGCGCGCGGATTGTTCCTGGCCTTCCAATATCCGATCGAGATACCCGGCGTCGTCACCATGCAGTTCCTGAAAGTGGCGCTGAACGCCCAGCGCAAGGCGCGCGGCGAGCCAGAGCTGTCGACGCCCTCTTTCATGCGCCTGGTGCGCGACCGTGCCGAAAAGCTGCGAATCGATCCCGAGATGCTCAAGCGCCCGGTCAACGTCGGCTTTTCAGGCGGTGAGAAAAAACGTGCCGAGATTCTGCAGATGGCGGTGCTCGAGCCGGCGCTCTGCATTCTCGATGAAACTGATTCCGGCCTCGACATCGATGCCCTGCGCGTGGTGGCCGACGGCGTCAACGCGCTGCGCTCGCCACGCCGCGCCATGCTGGTCATCACTCATTATCAGCGCCTTCTCGATTATATCGTGCCGGACCGCGTTCACGTTCTCTCGCGGGGCCGCATAGTGAAGTCCGGCGACAAATCCTTGGCCTTCGAGCTCGAGGAAAAGGGCTATGCCGGCTTCGAGCAGGACGCGGCCTGATGAATATCGCCGTACAGAAAACCCCTGCCGAAGCGGCTTATCTGGGAGCCGGCGCATTAATTGTCGAAGATCCCGCACGGCGCGATGCGTTCGACCGTTTCATCGCCATGGGGCTTCCCCATAGACGCATGGAGGACTGGCGCTGGACCGATCTTCGCCAGCTCATTCGCGATCCTTATCCGCCTGTCCTCGCAGCGCGGGCCGCGGCGTTCTCGCCCGAACAGGTTTCAAAGACACCCTTCCTGTCGGATATACGCGCTCGCCTCGTGCTGGTCGACGGCAGCTTTGTGCCGGAGCTTTCGACCCTGCCCATGTCGGGCGAGGTCGAAGTAGCGGGCCTTGGCGGACATCCGCCGCCATGGCTGGCGCTGCACGCCACCACGGCCGAGCCCGCCGATGATCCGATCCTTGCCATGAATACCGCCTTCATGGCGGGCGGTGTCGCCCTCCGCATCTCCGGTTCCATTGAAGCGCCGATCGAAATAGTCTCGATCGTGACCGAGGGCGAGCCGCGCACGGTCGCGGGCCGAATCGTTTTCATCCTCGAGGAGGGGGCATCGGCGAGTCTCGTCGAAACCCACCTGGGAAACCCCGGTCCCTATGTGAACTCGTCTGTCACGGAGGCGCTGCTTGGGCCAAACTCGAGGCTCGACCGTGTGAAGCTGCAGCGCGACGGGCGGCGCGCCATTCATCTTTCCAATTTCCAGGCCAGGCTCGGCGAACGCGCGATCCTGCGCGACTGCACGGTTACCTCAGGAGCCGGCGTTACCCGCCAGCAGGGTTTCATCAGTTTTGACGGCGAGCATGCCGATGCGAAGATCGCCGGGGCCTATCTGCTCCGCGACAGGCAGCATTGCGATACCCGTCTCCTCGTCAGGCATCGTGTCGCGCATTGCACCAGCCGCGAAGTATTCAAATGCGTCCTCGACGAGGAAGCTCGCGGTATCTTCCAGGGCAAAGTGGTGGTCGAGCGCGGCGCGCAAAAAACCGACGGCAAGCAGTCGAGCCACGCCCTGCTGCTCTCGCCCGCCGCCGAGTTCGATGCCAAGCCCGAGCTCGAGATTTACGCCGATGATGTCGTCTGCGGCCACGGCGCCACCGCCGGCGACCTCGAGGAGGATCATCTCTTCTATCTGCGCTCGCGCGGAATTCCCTTGCCTGAGGCGCGGGCGCTCCTCGTATCGGCTTTCGCCGCTGAGGCATTCGAGGATATCGCCCATGACCAGATTCGCCAGCGGCTTTCCGCTCTCACGGATGCCTGGCTGAGGGTAGGAGTCCGCTGATGGCCGACGGAACAACCGAGCGCGGGCTCGATCTTGCCAAGGTCAGGGCGGATTTTCCCATCCTCGCCCGCACCGTTCACGGCAAGCCGCTTACTTATCTCGACAATGCGGCTTCCGCGCAAAAGCCGCGCCAAGTGATCGATGCCATGCGCCTGGC
>DATFOT010000233.1:0-3136 GCA_035265265.1 Aestuariivirgaceae bacterium
TTTCCGCACTTGCCGTCATCATCATTGCCGTCTCCTTGGCCGGAGCGATCACCTATGAGCTTCTAAAACGGCGGGAGGAATATCGGGCAGCACGCGCCAAGGAGAAGGCCCAGCTCGCCGAACGTGGCGGCATAGGCGCAACGCCGGTCTTGTCTCCTGCCGGTGGCGGCTAAAAGAGAGATGGCCGGATCAAGTCCGGCCATGACGTGTCTCATTCTCGTCATGCGCGGGCTTGACCCGCGCATCTGGTTTCCAGGTATCAATACCAATTCCCGCGTTCCTGCTCTTCGCCCATGCGGGCGGGCTTGCGGTCGAGAAACGCATCCATATGCACGATGGTTCTGTCGGCTTCGGCCATCACGACGGCATACATGGCCGGCTCATTGCTGTAGACGGTCGCGACGGCTCCTCTCACCAGCGGCAGCTGGTGATTGAGCGAGGGCGGAGCGGCGAAGGGAATGCCGCGCCACACGCCGCTGACCGGCCGGTGGGCATGGCCGAAGAACAGATGCCGCACATTGTGAGCGCTGATCAATTGGTGAAAGCTTTCCGCGTCCTCGAGCTTGATCAGATCCATGAGGTCGTGGCCGATGTCGAAGGGCGGATGATGCATGAACAGAAACACCGGCTGGTCCTCTGCCTCGCGCAGGCGGCCCTTCAGCCACGCGCGGCGCGTCTCGCAATAGCTGCCGGCCGAGGTTGCACCGCCCTTTAGCGTGTCCAGGAACAGAAAATGCCGTCCCTCGATCGCGCAGGCGGATTGTACGAAGCCGCTCTCATCGCAATGCGCCGTCCCGAACACCGACCTGAAATTTCCCCGGTCATCGTGATTTCCAACCAGGACGAAGCTCCTGAAGGGCAGCCGCAGCAGCCGTTCCTGCAGCGCTTTATAGGCCTCCTTCGTTCCCGTCTCGCCCAGATCGCCGGTCAGCACGCAGAAGCGCGCGTCTGAATGATGACGCACGATGTCCTCTATGCACCGGTCGAACCGCTCCAGCGGATCGAGTCCCCAGACCTTTTCGCCGGGCTGGGTCAGATGGAGATCGGAGATCTGAATGAACTTCATGAAATCTTCTTTTCCGCCGTCCGCACCCGTGTTTCCCGCAGCAGTCCGGCGGCATCGACGATCGGATAGCCTGCCGAGACCACATGCGAGTTTATCGTGTGCAAATCGCGGATGAGATCCACGAACAAGGCGCCCCGCCGCAACGAGCGTCCCTGTGTTCCGCCGCGAAATTGCTCGTTGATGATGCGGTTCTCGATCGTCCGGAAACAGGCCTTTTGGTCGATCAGCCGCCGCGCGCCATCGATGTCTCCCGAGCCCAGCACACCCGAAGCGAGCCGCAAGCTGTCGAGCACGATGCCGATCAACTCGTCGAGCGCGGCGGTTTCCGCCGGCGAAAAATTGATGCTCTCCCTGATTTTCGATTTCACCCGGTCGGCCAGGCTCAGATGGATGATATCCCCCGCATGTTCGAGATTGCTCACATAGAGCATGATTTCCAGTGCCCGCCGGCTCTCCTGCATGGACAATTCGTTTTGCGTGAGTTCAGCGGCATAGATTTGAATATCGTGCTGGTACCCGTTGAGCCGCTCGTCCAATGCGCGGATTGCCTTGAGGCCCTCCGCCTTGTTGCTTTTCAAGGCCTCTACGGCGGTTCGAAACATCCGTTCCAGCAGTTCCGCCATTCTCACCGTCTCCAGCGCCGCATTCGACAGTGCCACGTTCGGTGACTGAAAGGCCCCGCGGTCGAGATATTTGGGCTTGCTGAGCGGATCGTCGGCCGGACGCCGATCGGGCAGCAGCTTTTCCATGCCTTGCATGATCAGCCCGCACAAGGGCAAGCAGATGATTGCCAGCCCGATATTGAATGCCAAATGGGCACCGAGCACCTGATGCACCGGATCTCCGCCAAGTCTGCTGAACGGTTCGGAAAGCCGGGGCACGAGCGGCAGCAGGACCGCCGCCCCGGCCGCCCTGCACAGCAGGTTGGCGAGCGGCAGGCGCCGCGCCCTTGGCTCGAATTGCGCCGTCGAGATGAAGGCCGGCAGGCCGCCTCCAAGATTGACGCCGAGCACCAGGGCCAGCGCGCCCGACACTTCCAGACTGCCGTTGGCGACGAAAGATGCGATCAGCAGCATGACGGCGAGGCTCGAATAGCTCAGCCATGTCACGATCGCGCCGATCAGAAAGGCCAGCAGATGCTCCGTCCCGAGATTGGCAAGCACATTGTGGAACAGCGTGGCCTCGCGCAGCGGCGCGGTTGCCGAGGTCACGAGCTTGAGCGCCAGCAGCATCAGTCCGAATCCCATGAGAATCCGTCCGAGATTGCGCGGCCTGAAATCGTTCGACGCGCTGAACAGCACATAGCCGGCGAAGAGAAGGAGCGGCGACAGCCACAGGGCAAGGAAGCTGCCCCCCGTCGCAAAAACTGCCGATACGATGGCCGATCCGATATCCGAGCCGAGCAGCACCGCCAGGCCCCGCGCAGCGTCGAGCGTTCCAACCGCCGCCAGTCCGGTGATGATCAGCGCGGTCGCGGTGCCGCTTTGCAGCAATGCGGTGGCGCCGACGCCGGCAAGCATGGCCGACAATCGGTTCTTGAGCCGGTGTTCGATGAACCGCTTCAGCCCTTCGCCCCAGGCGCGCACGATGCCGGTTCGCACCATGCGGACACCCCACAACAGAAGCGCCACGCTGCCCAGCAAATTGACGATGACCAGCGTGCCGGGGCTTAAGGAGTTCATTCCAAATCCTTATAGAGCCAGCTTGCCGTTCAAGCCGGCCAGGGCAATGAATAGGTCTTCACATTGCTGAAGAACTTCATTGCCTCCAATACTCCTTCCTTTACACCATTTCCGGAATCCTTGATGCCGCCGAAGGGCGACATCTCGATGCGATAACCCGGCACCTCCCAAATGTTAACCGTACCGACGTTAAGCCCGTCGATATACCGGGTGATCCGGTCGAGCCTGTTGGTGCATACACCCGAGGACAGTCCGAAGGGCGTCGCATTGGAAATCCGGATGACTTCGCTATCCTCGTTTGGAACCCTGATGATCGGCACGATCGGCCCGAAGGTTTCCTCCCGCACCAGCTCGCAGTCATAAGGCACATGGTCGAGTGTGATCGGCG
>DATFOT010000234.1:0-2440 GCA_035265265.1 Aestuariivirgaceae bacterium
AAATTCTCAAGCGCGCTGCCGAGAGTGGGCGCAGAGACGGCGGCGTAACCCCAGAAGCCGAGATCGCGCGGCTGAAACTGGTGGCCAAACCACAGTCCGAAATTGCCGTGCCGTGTCTGTCGTGCCGATTGTTCGAACAGGCGGCAGAAAGCCGAAAGCCTTAGTTTCAGCGTGGGGCTGCCTGCCATGTCAGGTGCGATCCGGGCATCGCCGAAGATCCGGTCGACGTCGCCTCCCATCTGCCCAATGAAATTTACGATTCCGGTGGCGGCCGATGCCAAAACACCGGGAGTCCGCGCGGGCGGACCCGAAAGCCTGTCGATCGCACTATTGTGGGGCTGGACCATCCCATTCCCGAGGTTATTTGGAGAACAACCTTCGGTATGTTCGCATGCTCGGGAGAAGGCGATCAAGCAGAGATCGCAGGGGTCGTTAAGCCCGTTAACTGTCAAGATCGGGCGCGGTGCGGTCAAGCCCCGGCAGGGGCTCCGGCCTAATGTGGGCAGCAGGCGGCAGCAGAAGCACCGCCGTCATCGCCATGGGTTCTGACAGCAGCGAAAAAACCAAAGATTTGTCGCCTTTCCACGCGCAGCAGCTCGTCGAAAAGGCGCGCTGGGCGGCAGGCTCCTTTGCGAGCTATTCGCGCGGTGAAGTGCTGGCGATCGCCGAGGCGACGGCCAAGGCCGCAGCGGCGGAGTCGCGGAAATATGCCGAGTGGGCGGTGGAGGAAACCGGGTTCGGCGTTGCCGAACATAAGGAGGTCAAGAACCGGCTGTGCTCCATCGGCTTGTTCGAGCATTATAGAAACGAGAATTACACGGACTACCGCATCGATGAGGAGAAGAAGATCGTCGAGATCCCGCGGCCCGCCGGCGTGATCTTTGCGCTCACCCCCTCCACCAATCCCGTGAGCTCGGTCTTCTACAAGACGATTCTCGCTCTGTTGACACGCAATGCCATCGTGATCAGCCCGCATCCGATGGCGAAGAAATGCTGTTCGGATGCCGCGAGACTGATGGCCGGGGCAGCCGAAAAAGCGGGCGCACCGGATGGGGTGATCCAGGTAATCGACGAGCCGGCGCTGCCCATCATCGACCAGATCATGAAATCGGACCGGATCGACCTCATTCTCGCAACCGGCGGCTCGCCGATGGTGCGCGCGGCCTATTCCTCAGGCAATCCCGCACTCGGCGTCGGTCCCGGCAATGTGCCCGCCTATGTCGATGAGACCGCCGATATAGCGAAAGCGGCGAAGCGCATCGCCGACAGCAAGGCTTTCGACAATTCCATCCTGTGCACGAATGAATCGACGGTGATCGCTCATGCCGCCGTCGGCGAGCGCCTGCTCGCGGAATTGAAACGGCAGGGCTGTCACCTCGTCAGTCCCGAGGAGCGGGACATTCTTTCCGCCCATCTGTTCCCGATGGGGAAATTCAACATCCCGCTTATCGGCAAATCGGCCGAACACATCGCGCAGAGCGCCGGCATACGCGTGCCCCGCGGCACTCGCGTGCTGCTGGCACCGCTGGAGCGGATCGGTGATGACTATCTCCTCAGCCGCGAAAAACTCTGTCCCGTGCTCGGATATTACGAGGTGGCGAGCCGCGAGGCGGGTTTCACAGCGGCACGGGCCATGGTTCGCCGCCAGGGGCAGGGACATTCCGCGGCCATCCATGCGGAGGATCCGTCGGTCGTTTTGCGCTACGGGGCCGAACTCAATGTGCTGCGCATCGCCGTCAACGTCGGCAACAGCACCGGTGCAGCCGGCTTCGATACCTTCCTCGCTCCCTCGATGACGGTCGGGACAGGATTCTTCGGCCGTTCCTCGGTGAGCGAGAATGTCGGGCCGCAGCACCTCGTGCAATGGGTGAAGATCGCCTACAACAAATCCGACCAAGTCAAATTCGGGAACTTCGGCGGGCTGGAACTGCCGCGGCCCGCGACGCGGCCGCGCCCGCCGGTGGGCGACATCGATTACTCCTTCAGCTGGGCGGGCGGGACATCCGCGAATGCGCAGGCACAGCCGGCAGGCGAGGGTGGCGGAAACGACGATCTGCGTAACCAGATCCGCGCGCTGATCATGGAAGAGCTGCAGGCCCTGCAGCAGGAGCGGCGATAGATGGCGACGATCCGCTCATATATTTTCGTCGACCAGCTGCAGCCGAAAACCATGTGCTATCTCGGCACCTTCGCCCGCGGCTTTCTGCCCAGGCGCAATATGGCCGCCATCGTGATCGAGGTGGCGCCCGGGCTCGAAATCGAGAATTTGACCGACATCGCCCTCAAGACCGTCGACGTGAAGCCCGGCCTTTTGGTGGTGGAGCGTCAATACGGCTATCTGGAATTCCACGCGCATTCGACCGCGTCGGTGAGGGCCGCCGGCGAAGCGGTGCTGGAATTCCTGGATGCAACGCCGGGCGATGCAATGAAGCCGGAAATT
>DATFOT010000235.1:0-3082 GCA_035265265.1 Aestuariivirgaceae bacterium
GAATGGTGGTGCTCGTGTTACTGCCGTTCGCGTCCGAGGTGACGGTGATGGCGTTCTCGTTGGAGAGCTCGCTGACCTCCGTGCTGATACGCATGCTGATCTGGCCTTCCGACATGACAACCGGCGTGAATCCGAGGCCGACGCCGAAAGGCTTGAACTCGATCGTGATTTCGTTGTCGTCCGACCCGACAGGCACGGGATACTCGCCGCCGGCGAGGAATTTGGCGGACTCACCTGAGATCGCGGTCAAGGTCGGCTCGGCGAGCGTTCTGAGGAAGCCGTCGCGCTCAAGCGCTGTTACGGTGACGTCGACGAAATTCTCGCTGTTGCCGACATTAAGAATGTGATTGCCATCCGCGATGGCGCCGATGGAATTTAGGGAGAAGGGATTGACAGTGTTGAAGCCGCCGGCGAAGCTTCCGACCGAGAAGGCGGCATTGATATCGACGCCAAACTGCTTGAGGATATTGCGCTGCATCTCGGCGACGCGAACCTTGAGCATCACCTGCTCGCGGCCGGTGATGGCGACGGTGCTCAACACCTTCTTGGAGTCACCGACAAGCTGGACGGCAAGATCCATGGCTTTCTGCGCCTCGGCCGGATTGGCGGCAACACCGCCGAGCACGATGCTGTCGTTCATGGTATCGACGGTGATACGATTGCCCGGCATGGCGCGGTCGAGAAGATTTTGCAGGGCGAGGGGATCGCGGGCGACTTCGATGTCGAGGCTCAGAATCTGGCGGCCCTCGGCGTCGAAAAAGAACACGTTCGTCTGACCCAGCGCACGGCCGAACAGATAGGCGCGGTTCTGGGTGCGGACGATAGCATCGACGACGGCAGGATTGCCGACGATGACATCCTTGGTGACGGCCGGGAGGCGGATTACCATCGATTTGCCGACGCCGAGGCGGACGAATTTGGATGAATCGGAATGCGTCTCTGCCGATTGCGCCGGCATGAAGCCCGGCGGAGCAAAGGCGAGCACGATCGTGCCGAGAAGAACCGCCCACAGCAGAACACGGATGGCGTCGGCAACCGCAGCCAGGCCAGACGAGGCGTTATTATCTATGGTGATACTCATCTTCAATTACCCTATTTCGAGCTGCTGGTGTAGGACGTGACGCCCCAGCGGCTGAGAGAAACCTCGCCGCTGCTGCTGCCCCTGGTAAATTTTTCCGACAGCATCGGCTTGTCGTCGCCGAGCCTGGAGTCACCGCTGTCGGAAATGCTGCGCAGGGCCAGGGAGAGCTGGCCGGACGATTCGACCATCGAGAGAACTTCGGCCTGCACGGGAGCGAGCTCGACGGTCGCGGTCTTGCCGACAACGACCTGGCCACCCTTCTCATCCTGCTTGTAAGTCTGGTCGATCGCCAAGACTCGCACATTGGTCAGCACGGTTTCGGATGTCTGCCGGTCGGCGCCCTTGCCGCCGGAGACTTTGCGCGTGAGAATTATGTCGACCCGATCGTTCGGCAGGATGAACCCGCCGGCGCCAGTCTCGGCGGAGATCCTCACCGATAAGGCACGATGGCCGCTGGGGAGTACCGCCGCCATGAAACCCCTCTCGCCGGGGATGACGATCTTTTTGTCGCTGACCGGCTCGCCCTGATAGATGGCATTGCGGGCACGGCCGTCCTTGAACTTGTTGGGCGCATCGGGCATGGCCTTTTTTGTGATCATGGTCGAGGCGATGTTGTCCTTCGGCCAGTTTGCCCATGTCATGCCGGCAAGCTCCATGCGATCTCCCATGGCGATATCGCGCGCGGCGATCAGCACTTCCTCGGTCTGAACCTTATTGATTTCGACTACTTCGGCGTCCGGCCGCTTCAGATAGCCTTGTGCAAGATAAGCAGCCAGTCCCGCGGAGCCCAAGGCCAGCCCTAAGACGATAATACGTGTCTTACTCATTGCTCCGTCCCCTGAATAATCCGGGTGGTTTCACCCGCGCCTTTGTCAAGTGTGATTGGTAATGGTCAAGTTACGGTTAATCGTTCGCTGGTTTTGTTGGCTGATGAGCAATTAATTGCGCGGTCAAAGAAGACCTGCTGCCCACCAGGAGCGCGGCAGAAACGCACAGGCGCCGAAAGCAATGGCAACGCCGTAGGGCAAATCGGGCTTGAGCGAGATTGCGCGTTTCAGCAGAGCGGAAGGCGATGCACCGGCGGTCAGCTCGGCGTGCGAGCGGAGCATTTCCCAAACCACCATGACGATCGCAAGGGCACCGCCGGCGAGCGCGGTGTAGAAGAGAAGCGAGGGAAGCTCCGTCCAGCCCGCCCATAGAGCGGCAGCTGCGAGAAGCTTGGCATCGCCGCCGCCAATAATGTTGGCGGCGAAGAGACAAAAACCGACAAGAAGGACGGCCGTGCCGGCGAGCAGGTGCCAGCCCATCAGCGCGAAAGGCATGGTGAAAATCAGCGCAGCGGCCAGAAAGAGCGTGGCTACGGAAGCGGAGAGCCAATTCGGTATGCGGTAGAAGCGAATATCGCTGACCGCTGCCGCCAGCATAAGCGAGATAAAAGCCACGAGCGCTGCAATTGCCATGTTCCGCCCCTCATGATTCGGAAGACCCGAAGCACAAGGTCACATGAGGCCGGTAAACGCATGATTACCGAAGCATCCGGCGGCAAACGAAAGCCGCCAGACAGGCTGGCGGCTTCGGAGCCTCCCTGAAACTTTGGAGAAACGATGGCTCGATCGTTTCTCGCCGTCGAAAATATTAGAGGTTTGCTTCGACGCTGGTGAACAGATCGAACAAGGCGGTGCCGACGTCGCCGACAACCACGACAATGGCAATGCCGATGCCGGCAGCGATCAGGCCATATTCAATGGCGGTGACACCGGACTCGTCCTTGAAAAAACGATAAAGCTTCGTCATGACTCACTACTCCTTGCTAGCACCAGATCTGCAGGTTGCGGTCTTCGCGCAATCAGATCGCGGCCAAGATAGGTTTCGTGAGTTTAACGACACGTAAATTTGCTCCGGCACTTGTCGCGCATTCGCGGCAAAGACCAGAGTGGATGGAATTCTGCTTAATGTTTGGTGAAGCCGCCGGCCTCAGCCGGCAGCCCCAGAGCCTCCCTT